>CAJOFI010000022.1 GCA_905233595.1 uncultured Oscillospiraceae bacterium
CTCGGCCTGCGCGATCTTCTCGTCCATGCTTTGCCGGACGCTCTCGCTTCTGCTGTCCGCGCCGAGCAGGCCGAAGGGCACCGCGAGGATCGCGAGCACCAGCGCAAGGCTCATCAGCGCGGCGGCGAGGCTGCGGCGGTTGCGGGCGAAGAAGCCGGGGGCGGCGTTGACCCGCGCGGCCGGGGCGGCCACGAAGCGGTCGCCCAGCAGCAGCACCTGCGGCAGGGCAAAGAGGATCAGCAAAAGAGAAATGCTCGTACCGGTGCCGACGTAGTAGCCCATACCGGCGATGACGCACTGGGAGACGCGGAAGCCGATCAGAAGCCCCGCGCAGACCATCATCAGCCCCGAGGTGATGACGGTGGGGAAGGCCACGTTCAGCGTGGTGATGATGGCCTCGCGCGGCTCCATCGTCTCGCGAAACTCGCGGTAACGGGTAGAGACCACGATGGCGTAGTCGATGTTCGCGCCCATCTGGATGGAGCTTACGATCAGGTAGCACATGAAGAAGATCGGCTCGTGCCGCGCGGCGGCGACGGCGAAGTTCATCCAGATGCTGCCCTGGATCACCAAAATCAGCGGCAGGGGCATTGCGAAGGATTTGAAGGTGAAAAACAGGATCACCAGCACCAGCGCAAGGCTCATGAGCCCCACGATGCGGTTATCCGAGGCGAAGGACTCCTTGAAATCCTTGGCGCTCACGGAGTTGCCGGTGAGGACGACGTCCCCCTCGTAATAGCGCGCCGCCATGCTGTGGATGCCGCTGAGGAAGGCGAAGGTCTCCTCCGACTGCACGGGCAGGTCCAGATCCAGCACGAAGCGGCTGTAGCTGCTGCCGCGAAGCTGGGCGCCGGCAAGGCTGAGCTGCCCATACAGCTCGTCGATCATCCGGCTCTGCTCCTCGGTGAGCGTGAAGCTCTGCTGGCCGTCGCCGAAGCTCATCTCCCCGCTCGCAGTCAGCTCGTGCAGGCTGAGAAACAGCTCCAGCAGCGGCACGCGGTAGGCGTCGAAATCCTCCTGCGCGAGGCGGTGGTCGCCGTTTTGCGCGGCGTAGTAGGCGAAGAGCGCCTGCGCCACGGTCTCGTCCGTCCCGGCGATGGAGGCAAACTCGGCGGCGTTGACCGCGTCGCCCAGGCAGAAGCCGTCCACAGCCTCGATGGAGGCAAGCCCCATGGCGGATTTGACCTCGTCACAGGCGGCAAGCTCATCCAGCAGCGCCTTCTCCCGGCCGTAGTCCCCGGCGGGAACCAGCACCGCGACGGGATTGCTCGCGCCGAAATGCTCCTCGATCTCGGCAAGGGCGGTCTCGCGCTCGGTCTTGAGCCGCGCGGGCACGAGCTCCTGGTCGTAGGCGTAGTCCACACGCCCGAAGAGCACATAGGCGCCCAGCACCAGCGCCACGAACAGCAGCGGGATCACAAAGCGCGTGGCATAGGCAAATTTGCCGACGAAGCTGATCTTCGGCACGAAGCGCTTGTGCTTCGTCCGGTCCATCGCCTTGCCGAAGAGCAGCAGCAGGGCGGGCATGAACAGGAACACCGTCAGCAGGCTGATGATGATGGCCTTGATGAGGTTGATGCCGAGATCCGCGCCGAGGCGGAACTTCATGAAGGTCATGGCGGCAAGCCCCGCGATGGTGGTCAGGCTGCTGGCGAAGATCTCCGGGATGGAGGCCGCGAGCGCCTTGACCACGGCCTCCCGGATGCCGAGGGTCTCATGCTCCTCCTTATAGCGGTTGCAGAGGATGATGGCATAGTCCACCGAGAGGGCGAGCTGCATCACGATGGCAACGGAGCTGGAGACGAAGGAGATCGTCCCCATGAGAAAGAAGGTGCCGAAGTTTACGATGGCGGCGACGATGAAGGTCAGCAGCATCACCGGGATCTCGGCATAGGTGCTGGAGGTGAAGACCAGCACCGCGAGCACCACGATCACGACGAAGACCAGCACGGAGCTCATCTGCTCGGCCAGCAGCCGCGCGATGCTGAAGCCCACGTTGGAATAGACCGTCGCGTCGTAGCCGTCCACGAGCGAGCGAACCTCCTCAAGCGAAGCCTCGCTGCGCTCGGAGAGGGGCACGTCGCCGAAGGTCACGTCGATGAGGGCGCAGCCGTCCTTGTAGTGGCTCTCGCTCTCGTCGAAGCTCACGAGCAGCACGTTATCCAGGGCGCGAAGCTGCGCGGCGACGCGGGAAGCGTCCTCGGCCGGGGTGTCGCGCAGCATGATTTTCGCCGTGCCGTAGGTGACGAACTCCTCCTGCATGATCGAAAGCCCGCGCCGCGCCTCGGCGTCCTCCGCGAGGTAGGCGGTCAGCTCGTTTTCCACCTTGATCCATTGCACGGAAAAGACGGAAAAAACGATCATCGCCGCAAACAGCAGCAGGATCAGCCAGCGGTAATTGACGATTGCCTCGGCCAGGCGTGTCATAAATGTCTTGCTTTTCATAGTACCATTCTTTCTTTGCGAAGTATCTCCATCGTTTTTTACAGCGCTCTGTCGATCAGCTCGCGAAGGCTCTTCTCCGGCGCGTTCAGCCCGTTCTCCGGGAAGCGCGGCATAAAGGCGTGGAACTTCTCCACGCTCTCCCGGCGGGTGTAGTCCACCGAGTACCGGTAGCTTGCGCGCACCGTGCCGCAGTTGCTGTCCGGAACCACGATCATATAAAACGGCGCCAGGGCGAGGCCGTTGGAGACAAAGCGGAAACGGAATTTCGGCAGCCCCTCCGGCAGCTTCATGCCGGCAAAATACGACAGGGTCGCCATATCATAGCCGCAGCCCTCCGGGCGTCATTTTTTGAAAACAAAGTGCTTGCTTCCGATATAGTTTCCGACGAAAACCGTAGTTTGCGCGAGTATTTTCACCAGCATTTTATTCGCGCCGAGAAGCTCGATGCCCACCCAGAGGACAAGCTCCTCCGAGATGAGCGTCACAACGCGGGACGCCGCGAAGCCGAGCGCCTCGCCGACGACGGCTTTCCCCTTCGCCGCGGTCTGCGGGAAGACCCAGGTCCTGTTTGTGACGTAGGCGAAGGCGACGCGCAAGATCCAGGTCATCGGGTTTGCCGCCATGGGGCTTATGTGGAACGGATAGACCAGCAGCCAGAAGGAGCCGATCGAGATCAGAAAGGTCAGATCCGAGAAGAGGATATACAGGATCGCCTGCCGGTGCTTCAGAAAAAACGGACGAACGGACGCGAAGACGCGGTGCGCCATCAGACGGTCAAAAAAGTCGCCCTGCATCTTATTCCTCATCTCCCCGCTGTTTTCCGACCTCTGTCACAGCGGCAAGGAAATAGGCCAGCTCTTCACCGGGCTTGATGACGCGGATGGATTTCATCTGATTTTCTGCGGCTCCCTTTGCGATTCTGAGCTGCCGGTAGCGCATATAGCTTCCCTTCTCCACAGGGTAGACCTCACTGACGCCCAGATTGTTCGCCTGGCGCGAGATCCGGTATCCCCTTGCGACTCTGACGAGCGCGGCTTCAAAAACCTCCCGCATACGGCGGCGCTCCTCCGCGTCCACGGGGCGCTCCGGCTCCATGAACATCACAACGCGGGGCGGCAGGTGCTCCGTATCGGCGTAGAGACTGTAATCGTCGATCCGCAGACCCAGCTCCTTTTCGACCGCTTCGACCGCGGCATTGACAAACGCGTCGGTGATGTGGGAGCCGCACAGATCCGTCGTGCGGTTGGCGCGGTAGGCAAACTCGAAATACGGCGTCTCGCCCTCAAAGCCCGTGACCTTCAGCACGTCGCGCAGACGGTAGCGGTAAAGCCCCGCGGGCGTTGTTAAAACGATCTCGTAATACTTGCCGACCTCCAGCTGCTGCATGAGCAGCGGATGCGCCGTATCCGTCTCGCCGTTTTCATCCACGGGGAGAAATTCATAGAAGTTCCCGTCCAGCAGCAGCAGATAGCGCGGGTCGGAAAAATGGAAGGAATAGCCCATCCAGGCCTCCGACGCGGTGTAGCTTGCGTAGCTGAGCGAAACGTCCGTATCGCACCAGTGGAGCATTTTTTTCGTAAACGGCATGAAATCTCCCGCGCCAACCGCTTGCACCAGGGACAGCTTTTTCCAGATTTTAGAGACGACGCCCTTTTCGCTGCCCCCGTCGAAGATCGCCCTCAGCTCGGCGGCGCGCATCGGATCGGGGCGGAGTTTTCTCTCCAGCCGCCCGCGAACCTCCGCGCTCATCCGGATAGACGGGTCGATGCGCCCGCTCTCGATGTCGCGGATCAGCATCTCATGATTTTCGAGGATATAGCTGATAATATCCGTGAGCATGGACATATAGGGGCCGCACAGCCATCTCACGTTGGGGTCCATCAGCGCGCAGCGCGCCTTGACGTAGCGCAGATTCTCGATGCCGCCCTCAAAGGCTTCCTTTGGAAACGGCGTGAAGAGCGGGAGGAACACCTTAACGCCGTTGATGGCGTAGGAGGAGACGCCGCCGCCGCTCGTGTGCCTGTTCTCTCCCCCGTCGTCCACGCGGCCGATGTGGATCTCCGTCGTCAGCAGGCCGCGCGCCGGGACGCCGCAGGCGCCTCTGCGCTGCATGGCGGCGGCAGCGTCCCGCACCATGAGGCAAATGACCTTGAAAATGCTCCCGTAGCACGAGAAAGCCTGCGGGATCAGCTTTGTCTGTCCCACGCTGCCGGAGGTCGTGGCGTAATAGGAGATCCTGCGCCCGGTGATCAGGTTCTGCTCTCCCCCGTTTACCATACGGGAGATATAGTCCTGATAGTCGTCGTACGTGGTCAGCGGCACCGCCCTTTGATAGTCCCCGACGCTTTTGATCGCCGAAAAGGCAAAGCGCTTGCCGAACTCCGTGTCCCGGCTGACGCGAAGGATCTTTTTTAACGCCTTTTCACTGACGCGCGCTCCCCGCCGCGCCTTCGCCAGATAGTCCGCGCGGAAGATCGCGCCGAGAGCCGCCCCGCCCCAGAAGCAGACGGCGTTCGCTGTTTTTCCGAAAAAATTCATCTCACTTGCCCCTTCAACTTGCCGCGCTTTCAGGCAAGCGCGGCGTCGATCAAGCTGCCGACGCTCTTCTCCGGCGCCTTGACGGCCTCGTCAAGGAAGCGGAGCATGAAGGCGTGAAGCTTCTCCACGCTCTCGGGCTTGACGTAGCCCACCGCGTACCAGTAGGTGGCGCAGAGGGTGCCGCGGCTGCTGTCGGGCACGATCATCAGATAAAGCGGCGTGGGGATCAGCCCCTGGGAGACGAAGCCCCCGTCGAGCTCGAGCTTGTCCTGCGGCAGCTCGGCCGGCGGGAAGTAGGTCAGCCAGGTGGTGCCGTAAAAGCTGTCGGCGGGCGTTTCAAACTTCGCGTAGACGTTGTTGATGATGTCGTAGTTGCTGACCTTGCAGATGCGCATGGCGTCGCCCTGCGCCTTGTAAACCTCCGCGATCGCGTCGCAAAAGCGCGTGCTCTCGGGGATGACCGTGCGCACGTATTGGGAGTTGGCGAGGTTCATGCCGCAGTTTTTCTCGTACAGCGTACCGCGCGAGGAGAGCATGCCGTTGACCGAAACGTCCTCCGTGCCGGAGACGCGGCCGAGATAGCTGCGCAGAGCCAGCATGTAGAGGATCTGCGGGGAGACGTTGAAGCCGCGCGCGGCGGCGTCCACGCGCGAAACGAAGTCCGGCGCGAGGGGATAGCGGATCGTATCGCCGAAAAACTGCGTCATCTCCTGGCGCTTGCCGTAGGGCTTGCCCTCGACGAATTCGGGCGAGCCGAGACCGTTGACGGAGGTGAAACGCGGCTCGGTCGCGTAATAGCGCGCAAAGAAGCTGTCGCGCTGTTTGCGCCAGCGCTCGCTGCCCTGGAAGGCGCGATCGTCCGAAACGAGCTTCCACGGCTCGTCCACCGGCTTGGGAAGCTCCTTCCCGTCGAGCATGGCGATGTAGACCCGGCAGACGTATTCCAGCGTCTTGATCCCGGAATAGCCGTCCATGACGAGGTGCTGGATAACGAAATACATGCCGAGGTGCCCGTCCGCGTAGTGGATCAGGCGGAAGCGGGCGAGGGGCAGGTCTTCGATCGTACCGGGGAAGAACTCCTGGTTCCATTCGCGGAAGATCTCATCCTGGCGCGCCGCGTCCTCCTCGGTAAAGTCCACGGCCGTGACCGGCGCGGGCTCCGCGTCGCTCATATATTGAAGCATCTTCCCGTTCTCGTCGCGGCAGACGCGCACGTTGCAGTAGGGCAGACGGCGCACGCTCTCGTCAATGGCCTTGACCAGCAGCGCCTCATCGACCTTGTTTCTGAAATCCACGTGCACGATGAGTTGCAGCGAGTCGATGCTCTGCAGCATATCCGCCAGGGAAACGACGCCCTCCTGCGCCCGGGTCAGAGGATAAGCGGTGCTCTTTTGCATTTTCCACCTCAAACTTTCTCCGCCAGATAATCGACGAAATTCCGGATGGTGTAGATGCTTCTCAGATCGGCCGTCTCGATCTCGATGTCATATTCGTCTTCCACATCACCGATCATGGTCATAATGTCCAGCGAACTCATGTTCAGGTCGTCAACGAACCTGGTATCGGGCGTGAGGCCGCCATCGGGCTCCTCGACGTAGTTGAGAATGATCTCGCAGATTTTCTCGTACATTTTCCGTTCTCCTTCTCTTTCCTTATTTCTTACTGCCCGCGGTCTTGCCGCTCAGCAGATAGCGTTTGATCTTCATGGTGGTGGTCTTCTCAAAGGGGATGCTGCGAAGCTTGACGCGGTGGATGTTCTTCGAGGCGGGCATTTTGCCGTTGAAGCGCTTCACGTCCTCGTCCAGGCGCTCCTTCGCGTCGGGGAAGCGCTCCTCGTCCAAATAAAACTCCGCCGTGATGTCCTTATCCTCCTCGTAGACCGCGACCTCCTTGACGTATTCGATGCGCCCGAGCTTCTGCTCGAGCTCCTCCGGGGAGACGTTTTTGCCGTTTGCGAGGATGATGAGGTTCTTCTTGCGCCCGGTGATGTAGAGAAAGCCCTCCTCGTCCATGCGCCCGTAGTCCCCGGTCTTGAACCACTCGCCGTCAAAGGCCTCGGCGGTCGCCTCCGGATCCTTGTAGTAGCCCTTCATCACGTTGCTGCCCGCCACGTAGATCTCCCCGATGCCCTTTTCGTCCGGGTCGTGGATCATGACGCGGTTGCAGGGCAGGGGCTTTCCCACGCTGCCGAAGCGGAAATCGTGGTTGCGGTTGACCGCCACCACCGGCGAGCACTCGGTAATGCCGTAGCCGTTGATGACGTTGATGCCCATGTCGAAAAGCTCGCGCTGCAGCTTCTCATCGAGCGCCGCGCCGCCGCAGATAATCATCTCGAGATTGCCGCCCAGGCTCTGGTGCACCAGCTTGAATAGCTGCTTTCTCAGGTCGATGCCCAGCTTCATCAGCGCCCTGCTCAAAAAGAGCGCGCGCTTGAGATCGCCCTCGCGCCCCTGGTTGCGGGCGTTCTGCCAGATGCCCTTGTGCAGCATCTCCACCATCAGCGGCACGGCGGAGATATTCTGCGGGCGGTTGCGGTTCAGGTCCTTGACCACGCGCTTCATGTTGCTGCTGATGTGCGCGTCCACCGAATAGAGGAAGGCCGCGAACATCGCGGAAGCCCAGGAGAAGGTGTGGTTCATGGGCAGGAAGATCTGCGTGTTGCGCGCCTCGACGCACTTGCAGGTCGCAGCTACGTCGGTGGCGAGGTTGCCGTGCGAGAGCATGTCGCCCAGCATGACGCATACGTCGTCAAAGGCGGTGCTGCCCTGCGTGAGCAGGCGCTCCCCCTCCGCGATGTACCCGTCCAGCGCCGAGAGCGGGAAATGCGCGATCTCCGCCGTGGCGCCGCCGAGGGAATCGAAATAGTCAACAGTCTTCTTAAACTTCTCCGAGTAGAAGATCGCCGCGCAGTCGCAGTGCCGCACCAGCTCTGCCAGCTCCTCCTGCGGCAGCTCCTTATCCAGCGGCACCGCCACGTTCCCGCTGTTGGTGATGCCGAAGTAGGCAAGGCACCATTCGGTGGAGTTCTCCCCCAGCAGGGCGATGCTGCGCCCGGTATAGCCGCGCTCGAGCAGAAAGCTCCCGATGGCGCGGATCCTTCCTCCCGCCTCGATAAAGCTCACCGGCTCGTCGTTCTGCCGCCCGGTGTAAAAAATCGTGTGCTTCCCGCCGTTTTCCTCGCCGTAACGGATCAGCCCGCGCAGCGTGTCCACCTCGGGAATGTCATAGTATGGATATGGCTTGTTCCTCATGCCATAGCCCTCCTGCAGAATGATACGGAAAGCCAGATAATATCATAGCTGATTTTTTATTCTAACACCTTTTTCGCCGCTTGTACAGACAAAAATTGACGGGATCACGGTCGTTTCATAAAAATGCCCTGGTGGCATTTTTATGAAACGACCGTGTGATGGGAGCCGCAAAACGGGCGCAGGAAAATACTGCCCGTGAAAATATCGTCAAAGACCTTCTCTTTTTTCGTCTCCCCCTCTTCCTTCCGCGCGCGCGCTGGTGTATAATCGGAAGTACACAGGCATCCGCTCTTCCATTCTTTTTGACAGAGGTGGGAAAATGAACTATCAGGCAGAATATGACGCGAAACGCATGAGCGCCGAGGCCGTCGCCGCCGAGGTGCTGAGCGGCTGGCGCATCGGGATGGACAGCTCCGCCGCCCAGACGCCCACGCTGCTGCACGCCGTGACCGAGCGCGCGCGGAGAAAAGAGCTCGAGAACGTCCGGGTGCACACGCTGCTGGACGTGTACCCGCTGGAGCTTTTCACCGACAGCGGCCTGCTCGGGCGGCTCACGAGCGTGGCCTGGTTCTCCGGCGGCGGCTCGCGCAAGGCCGTCAACGGCGGCTACGGCGACGTGATCCCGAACTATTACCGGGACGTTCCGGCGCTGATCCGCGAAAACTACGACTATGACGCCTTTTTCGTCTCCGTCTCGCCCATGGACAAGCACGGCTACTTCTCCCTTGCGACGGTCTGCTCCTACAGCCCCGCGATGCTGGAGAAGTCCCGCCGCGTGTACGTGGAGGTGAACGACTGCCAGCCCCGCGCCGTCTGCGGGATGCAGCTTCACGTCTCGCAGATCACGTTCGGATCGTTCACGTAGTCCACGGGCAGCAGCGCGATGGCCGGGTTATCGTCGATGTAATCGTAGATGCGCTTGGAGCCGTAGGCG
>CAJOFI010000023.1:0-7677 GCA_905233595.1 uncultured Oscillospiraceae bacterium
AATCTTGAAATACACAAAGTATTCCTGCGATTTTCCGCCTCGCTACAGGCGAAAAATCCTACGCCATCTTTGCACAATTTATTTCTGCACAATTCCTTAGGGCGAGGCGAAAAATCAGAGGAAGATTCCCCCGGCGGGGGAAATGTCTGCGTAGCAGACAAAGGGGGGAGGAGTTCCCCCTCTGAACTTCCCCTTGTAAAGGGCAGACTGAATAGTTACGGAGAAGATTATTATGGACAGATTAAGTTTTGCGGCTCTGGAAAAGCAGGGCTATGAGGGCTATCTTCTCAAGGACGCGCCCGAGAAGATCGTGCAGTTCGGCGAGGGCAACTTCCTGCGCGCCTTCGCGGATCATTTTGTGGACGAGATGAACGAGAAGGCCGGCTTCAACGCCAAGGTCGTGCTCGTGCAGCCGCGCGGCGGCCATCCCGAGGCGGCCGACCGCTTCGGCGAGCAGGACGGGCTCTATACCCTGATCCTGCGCGGGCGTGAGAACGGCCGGCCCGTGGAGCGCACCCGCGTCATCTCCGCGGCCTCCCGCTGCCTCGACCCCAAGCGCGACTGGGCGAAGCTCCTCGACTGCGCGAGAAATCCCGAGCTGCGTTTTGTCATTTCCAACACCACCGAGGCCGGCATCGCCTTCGATCCCGCCTGCAAGCAGGACGACGCGCCGCCCTCCGCCTTCCCCGCCAAGCTCACGCTCTTCTTGCATGAGCGCTGGAAGCTGGGCTACAAGGGCATCATCATCCTCTCCTGCGAGCTGATCGACCACAACGGGCAGGAGCTGCACCGCTGCGTGCAGGAGTACGTCAAGCTCTGGGGTCTCGAGGCGGGCTTCGCCGAATGGCTCGAGAAGGAGAACGTCTTCTGCTCCACGCTGGTGGACCGCATCGTCACCGGCGGCGCGAGGGGCGAGGCCGCGGCCGCGCTCTGGGAGAAGCTCGGCTATGAGGATCAGCTCATCGACACCGGCGAGGTCTTCGCCGCCTGGGTCATCGAAGGCCCCCAGTGGATCAAGGAGGAGTTCCCCTTTGAAAAGGCCGCTCTTCCCATCCAGGTCGTGGACGACGTGAGCCCCTATAAGCAGCGCAAGGTGCGCATCTTGAACGGCGCGCACACCTCCATGGTACTCGGCGCCTACCTCGCGGGCAAGAACATCGTGCGCGACTGCATGCAGGATACCGCCATCCGCGCGTATCTCGAGAAGACCATGTTCGAGGAGATCATTCCCACCCTCGATCTGCCGCGCGACGAGGTGGAGGGCTTTGCCGCCTCCGTCATCGACCGCTTTGATAACCCCTACATCGACCATCAGCTCCTCGACATCGCGCTCAACTCCGCCTCCAAGTGGAAAGCGCGCGTCATGCCGAGCTTGACCGAGTTTGTCAAGCGCCAGGGCAAGCTCCCCAAGCGCCTCACCTTCTCCCTCGCCGCCTTCATCGCCTTCTACCACAAGGGCGAGCGCGACGGCGTGGCCTACCCCGCGCGGGACGATCAGTGGGTGCTCGACTTCTTTGCCACCCATAAGGACGATGATAACGCCGCTCTTGCCAAGGCCGTCGTGAACGACGAGCGCCTGTGGGACGGCGCCCTTGCCGGGATCGAGGGTCTCGAGGCCGCAGTCGCCGGGGCGCTCGACCGCATCGACGAGATCGGCATGTATGAAGCCATGAAGGAGTGCGCCGAATGAAGCTCATTCGCATTCACCCCAATGACAACGTGGCGGTCGCGCTGACGGATCTGAAGGCCGGAGAGCAGCTCACGCTCGAGGGTCTCAGCATCACCGCCGCCGAGGATGTGGCGCGCGGGCACAAGCTCGCCCTGCGCCCCATCGCCGAGGGGGAAGCCGTCGTCAAGTACGGTAACCCCATCGGCGTGGCAAAGGCGGACATCCCGGCGGGCGCCTGGGTGCACGTGCATAACGTGCGCACCGGTCTCTCCGAGAGCGCCGAATATGAGTATTGCCACAAGACCTACCCCCTGCCAACGCCTGCGCCGCGCACCTTTATGGGCTACCGCAGGCCGGACGGGCGCGCCGCCGTGAGAAACGAGCTCTGGATCGTGCCGACCGTGGGCTGCGTCAACAACATCGCGGCCAGCCTCGTGCGCGAGAACCAGCACCTCGTCACCGGCAGCATCGACGGGCTTTACACCTTTGCCCACCCCTACGGCTGCAGCCAGATGGGGGACGACCACGCCCAGACCCGCAAGCTCCTTGCGGCGCTCGTGCGCCATCCGAACGCGGGCGGCGTGCTGGTGCTCTCCCTCGGCTGCGAGAACCTCACGCAGGAGCAGTTCAAGGCGGAGCTTGGCGAGTGGGACGATAAGCGCGTGAAGTTCCTCGTCTGCCAGCAGTTTGAGGACGAGCTGGAAGAGGGCGCGAAGCTCCTCAAGGAGCTTGCCGACTACGCCTCTCAGTTTGAGCGCGAGGAGATCCCCGCCTCCGAGCTCGTGATCGGCATGAAGTGCGGCGGCTCTGACGGCCTCTCCGGCATCACCGCCAACCCCACCGTCGGGCGCTTTTCCGACCGGCTGGTCGCCCTCGGCGGCTCGACCGTGCTCACCGAGGTGCCCGAGATGTTCGGCGCGGAAAACATCCTCTTCTCCCGCTGCAGGGATGAGGAGGTCTTCCGGAAGGCCGTGCGCATGGTCAACCGCTTCAAGGAATATTTTGTCAGCCACGGGCAGGTGGTCTACGAAAACCCCAGCCCCGGCAACAAGGCCGGCGGCATCACCACCCTCGAGGACAAGAGCTGTGGCTGCGTGCAGAAGGGCGGAGGCGCCCAGATCGTGGACGTGCTGGAGTATGCCGAGCCTGTCACCCAGAAGGGGCTCAACCTGCTCTCCGGCCCGGGCAACGACCTGGTCTCCGCGACCGATCTGACCGCCGCGGGCGCGCACATCATCCTCTTCACCACCGGGCGCGGCACCCCCTTCGGCGCCCCCGCCCCCACGGTGAAGATTTCCACCAACTCCGCGCTCTACAACAAGAAGGGCAACTGGATCGACTTTAACGCCGGTTCCGTCGCCGAGGGCGAGAGCCTGGACGACGCGGGCGACCGTCTGCTTGACTACGTGCTGCGCGTGGCCTCCGGCGAGAAGACCAAGGCCGAGAAGCACGGCGCGAAGGAGATCGCGATCTTCAAGGATGGCGTAACCTTATAAAGACAAACCGCAACAGGCGCATCGCCTGTTGCGGCATTTCACGAACTGGGAGGACAAAATATGGCGCTGCATGTGATGGAGGAGGCCAACCGCTGTCTCGGCTGCAAGAAGCCCCGCTGCCGGGAGGGCTGCCCGATCCATACCAATTGCCCCGAGGTCATCCGCCTGCTGAAGGAGGGCAAGCTCAACGAAGCCGGCTGGATGCTATTTGAAAACAACCCCCTCACCACGGTCTGCTCCCTGGTCTGCAACCACGAGAAGCAGTGCGAGGGGCACTGTGTACGCGGCATCAAGGACGCGCCGGTGCACTTCTCCGTGATTGAGAACTACATTTCCACCACCTACGCAAACCAGATGGTCAAAGGCCCCGCGCAGTTCAACGGCCGCCGGGTCGCCATCGTCGGCGCGGGGCCTGCGGGGCTGACCATCGCGGTCATCCTCGCCCGCTACGGCTACGGCGTTACGATCTTTGACAGCAAGGACAAGATCGGCGGCGTGCTGCGCTACGGCATCCCCGATTTCCGCCTGCCCGACTCCGTGCTGGACGATTTCGCCTACCGGCACCTGGAGCTCAAGGGCATTCAGTTCCGCCCGAACACCACCATCGGCGGCTCCATCACCATCGACGATATGTTCCGCGACGGCTATCAGGCCGTGTTCGTGGGCGCGGGGCTGTGGAAGCCGCGCTCCCTGCACATCAAGGGCGAGAGCCTGGGGCACGTCGCCTTCGCGATCAACTACCTCGCCGCGCCCGAGGCCTTCCGCCTGGGTGAGCGCGTCATCGTCATCGGCTCCGGCAACTCCGCCATGGATTGCGCCCGCACCGCCATCCGCCAGGGCGCGCGCTACGTCACGGTCTTCAACCGGCGCGACAAGATCGCCGCGAGCCAGTACGAGTCGAGCTACGCCAAGCTCGAGGGCGTGAGCTTTGAGATGATGAAGATCCCCGTGGAGATCCTCGAGGACAGCGTCGTCTTTGCCGACAGCGAGTTTGACGAGGAGGGTAAGATCCGCGCGATCCCCGGCTCTGAGAAGCGCTATCCCTGCACCGGCGTCATCGTCGCGGTGAGCCAGGAGCTGGGCAGCAGCATCGTCAGCAGCACCAAGGACATCGGCACCGAGCGCTCGGGTCTGCTTATTGCGGACGAGGACGGCAAGACCTCCCGCCCCGGCGTCTTCGCGGCCGGTGACGCAGCGCACGGCGCGAGGACGGTTGTCGAGGCGGTCGCCAACGGCAAGCGCGTGGCCGAGACCATGCACGCCTATCTCCAGTCCCTGCCCATGCCTGAAGCCTCCGCCTACGCAAACGCCCCCCTCGCAGAGGGCGTCGCCGCCGACGCGCTGGCCGAGCAGCAAATATGATTCATAAGAAGAATCCCCATGCGCCCTCGCGGCGCATGGGGATTCTTCTTATAAAAGTGAAAAGGGAATAGTGAATAGTGAATAGTTATGGTGTCCCCTTCGGGGACAAATTATAATAAAACCATTCGCTATTCACTTTTCACCGTTCGCTGAATCGACCTCCAGGACGGTCAGGACTTCGCCCTCTACGCGGAATTTTACGTTTTTGTCCGCGAAGCGCAGGCCGTAGACGCGCTCGGGGTCGTTCTGGTAGCGTGGGCGCGGGTCGTTTTCGAGCACGCCGCGCAGGGCGGCGCGCTTTTGCGGCGGAATAAGCGCTTCGGTTCCGGGCGCAAAGACCACCGCGAGCGTGCTCCCAGCGTCGGGCGCAAAGCCGGAGAGGGCGTCGGGCTTGCAGTCGGCGTAGGGGAGATAGGGCTTGATGTCGAAAATCGGGGTGCCGTCCGCGAGGTCGGCGCCGCCCACGATGAGCGTGAGCCCGCGCGCATCGTCCTTTTCCACGCGCAGGAGCCGCACGCAGCTCAGCCCCAGCGCGTTTGGGCGGAAGGGGGAGCGGCTGGCAAAGACGCCGACGCGCGCGTTCCCGCCGAGGCGCGGCGGGCGCACCGTCGGGGAAAAGCCGTCTCTGAGCGCCTGGGAAAACTGCCAGATCAGCCAGAGATGCGAAAAGCCCTCGATGCCGCGCAGGGCGTCGGGGTTGCGAAAGGCCGACTCAAAGACCACGCGCCCCTCCAGCGCCTCCACGATCCCCGCCTGGCGGGGAAGGCCGAATTTTTCGCCCAGATCGCTCTCGAGATGCGCGATGGGGCGGATCACGAAATCGCTCATAACAGCTCCTTCGCCAGCTGCATAAGCTGGAGCGAGACGAAATTCGTCAGCATATGGAAGAAGATGCTGCCCCAGAGGCTGTCGGAGTATTCATAGCAGCGGCAGAGCAGGTAGCCCGCCGGGACGTACTGCACGAGGTAGAGCCAGCTCATGGGATCGTTAAGGGCGTAGCCCCAGACGTGGTAGATGCCGAAGAGCAGGATGGTCACGAGGTAGGCAAGCCAGCGGCTTTTGTGCCGGAGCGTGCTAAAAATGCCCGCGCGAAAGAGCATCTCTTCCACGATGGGGGCGAGGAAGATCGCGGCGGCGCTCATCTTGCCGTAGGAGTCGGAGACCAACTCCATCACAGCCTCGTTGTTGGGGTTCGCCGTGGGGTCTGTAAAGAAGGACAGCAGCCCGCCCACCGCCATGTTCATCAGCAGCATCGCCCCGTAGCAGCCCGCGACCTGGAACAGCACGCGCAGGGGCTGCTCCACGAGCACGTCAAAGTCCCGGCGCAGGAAGGAAAAGCCCACGGCGACGAGGTAGACCGCGCCGACGGCGTAGGATACGAAATTGATCTCGTAGTCCGTCATTCCGCCGACGTGCACAAGCAGCCACGGAAGCCCGTAAACGTGCATCGGCAGCCACAGCAGCACCAGAACGGTGGCAAGGGGGCTGAGGCGGCTCGTAAATTCCCGTTTTTCCATCATGCCCTCGCTTTCCGTTGCAGCTCATAGAGGAGGTTCATGCCCTCGATGGGGGTGAGCGTGTTCAAATCGATCTCCAGCAGCGCGCGGCGCACCTCGTCCGCGCCGATGTCGGCAAAGCTGATCTGCTCGTCGGCGCTGCCTGCCGGGGCGGAGAGCCCCTCCGTCTCCAGCTCCTTTAAGTACTCCTTTGCCTTGCGGATCACCGAGTCGGGCAGCCCCGCGAGCTTCGCGACCTCGATGCCGTAGCTGTCGTCCGCCGCGCCCCGGATGATCTTGCGCAGGAAGACCAGCGTCCCGCCCTGCTTCTTGGCGGTGATGTTGTAGTTGCGCACGCCGCCGACCTCGCCCTCGAGCGCCGAGAGCTCGTGGTAGTGCGTGGCGAACATCGTCTTCGCGCCGAGCCTGCGCCGGTCGGCGCAGTATTCCAGCACCGCGCGGGCGATCGCCATGCCGTCGAAGGTGGAGGTGCCGCGCCCGATCTCGTCGAGGATCAGCAGGGAGGAGGCGGTCGCGTGCCTGAGGATCTCCGCCATCTCGTTCATCTCCACCATGAAGGTGGACTGGCCGGAGGCCAGATCGTCGCTCGCGCCGATGCGGGTGAAGACCCGGTCGATGACGCCGACGGTGGCGGCGCGCGCCGGGACGAAGGAGCCCATCTGCGCCATGAGCGCGATGAGCGCCGTCTGGCGCATATAGGTGGACTTGCCCGCCATGTTCGGGCCGGTCACGATGGCGACGCGGTCGTCCGCATCGTTTAAGTAGGTGTCGTTCGGGACGAAGAGCACGTCCTTCAGGGTCTGCTCCACGACGGGGTGGCGCCCCTCGAGAATGTGCAGCTCGCGCGAGGCGTCCACCTCGGGGCAGGTGTAGTTGTTGCGCACGGCGACCTCCGCGAGCGAGCAGAGCGCGTCGAGCCGGGAGACGGCCTCGGCGCTCGCCTGGATGCGCGCGACCTTCGCCGCCACGCTGTCGCGCACCTCGCAGAAATACTGGTACTCCAGCTCGTTGATGCGATCGCGCGCGGTCAGAAGCGTGTTTTCCAGCTCCTTGAGCTCCTGGGTGAAATAGCGCTCGTTGGAGACGAGGGTCTGCTTGCGGATGTAGTCCTCGGGCACGTTCTCCAGCCCCGCCGAGCGCGGCACGTCGATGTAATAGCCGAAGACCTTGTTGTAGCCCACCTTGAGCTTTTTGATGCCGGTGCGCTCGCGCTCGCGCGCCTCAAGCTCGGTCACCATCTGCGCGCCGTTGTCGCGCACGTTGCGCAGGCGGTCAACCTCCTCGGAGTAGCCCTCGCGCAAGATCCCGCCCTCGCGCACGGAGAAGGGCGGCTCGTCGCAGATCGCGCGGTCGATCTCCAGGCGCATATCCTCCAGCGCGTCCATGGCGCAGACGTCGCGCAGCTCCGCGCTCATAAAGTCCGCCGTCAGCTCCTTGAGCCGGGGCAGCAGCGCCGCGCAGTTACAGAGCGTGCGCAGGTCGCGCCCGCCCGCCGTGCCGTAGACGCAGCGCCCCACCAGGCGCTGCATATCGCTGATCTCCTTGAGGTTCAGCATCAGCTCGCCTCGCGCGACGTGGTTCTTCGCAAGCTCCCCCACGGCGGCGAGGCGGCGCTTGATCGCGAGCACGCTCA
>CAJOFI010000023.1:7698-19634 GCA_905233595.1 uncultured Oscillospiraceae bacterium
GTCTTCGTCTTGTCGAGCACCCAGAGCAGGGAGCCGCGCTTTTCCCCGCTGCGCAGGGATTCCGTCAGCTCCAGGGAGCGGCGCGTCGCCCAGTCAAGCTCCATATAGCGCCCGCCGTAGAACACGTCCAGCCGCCGGATGTGGCTCAGGTCAAACTTCTGCGTCTCCTGGATGTATTGCAGCAGCGCCCCCGCCGCCGCGACGGCCTCCGGCGCGTCGCCAAGGCCGCTCTGGTCGATGTCCGCGTAGCCGAAGCGCTCGCAGACGCGCGCGGCGGCGGGCATGTACTCAAACGTCTCCCCGCCGAACTCCAGCATGGCGTTCAGCTTCTGCTTGAGAAAGCCGGGGATCGCCTCCTCGTTCAGCGCCCCGGCGGAGAGCAGCGCCTCGCGCGGGGCAAAGCGCCCCAGCTCGTTTACGATGTGGGAGACGGGGTCGGTCTCGAAGGCGGCGGCGCAGAATTCGCCGGTGGAGATGTCGCAGAAGGCGGCGCCGCCGCGCCCGTTCTGGACGTGGATGGCGCAGAGATAGTTCGAGCGCCCCTCCTCGAGCATGGAGCTCTCGGTCACGGTGCCGGGGGTGATGATGCGGATGACCTCCCGCGAAACCAGCCCCTTGGCGAGCGCCGGATCCTCGGTCTGCTCGCAGATGGCGACCTTGTAGCCCTTGGCGATCAGCCGCGCGATGTAGGCCTCCGCGCTGTGGTAGGGCACGCCGCACATGGGCGTGCGCGCGTCGGGGTCTTCCACGTTGCGGTCGCGCGTCGTGAGGGCGAGGTCAAGCTCGCGCGAGGCGATCTTTGCGTCCTCGTCGAACATCTCATAAAAATCGCCCAGGCGGAAGAAGAGCAGGCAGTCCTTGTGCTGCTCCTTGATCTGAAGATACTGCCGCTTCATGGGCGTCAATTCAGCCATAGAAAACCTCCGGTTTTTAGTGCTTAGTGAAGAGTGAAGAGTGAAAAGTGAAGGAGTCCCCTTCAGGGACAAATTATAATTCGTCGCAAAGCGGCACCATAACTATTCACTACTCATTATTCACTGTTCACTCGATTTCTCCGTACAGTGCCCAGGTGTTGCTCGCGGTGATGCTTGCCTGCGCGAACTGCCCGATCAGGGCGGGATCGCCCTTCAGGTGCACGAGCCTGCCGCCGTTTGTGCGGCTGGAGAGATTCAGGGTCTTCCCCTCGTACTCCCGGTGCTTCTCGCCGGAGATGCGGTTTGCAAGCTCCGTCAGCGCGTCGAAGTGCTTCTGCTTGTCCGCGCGGGTGTAGGGGTCGGGCATGGAGGCCGCCGGGGTGCCCACGCGCTTGGAGTAGATGAAGGTGAACATCGCGTCGTAGCGCACCTCCTCCACGAGCGAGAGCGTCTCGGCGAAGTCCTCGTCCGTCTCGCCGGGAAAGCCCACGATGATGTCCGTCGTGAGCACGAGGTCGGGCATGTACTGCCGCGCAAGCGCGACCTGACGGAGATACTTCGCCCGGTCGTAGCTGCGGTTCATGGCTTTCAAAATGCGGTCGCTCCCCGCCTGCACGGGCAGGTGGAGCTGGTGGGCGCATTTTTCGCATTCCGCCATGGTTCGGAAGAGCTTCTCGGTGGCGTCCTTCGGATGGCTCGTCATAAAGCGGATCAGAAAGTCGCCGGGGATGTCGTTCACCATGCGGATGAGATCGGCAAAATCCACCCCGCAGTCGAGATCCTTGCCGTAGGAGTTCACGTTCTGCCCGAGAAGCGTGATCTCCTTGTACCCGGCCGCGATGAGCTCCCGCGCCTCGCGCAGCACATCCTCTGGTCTGCGCGAGCGCTCCCGCCCGCGCACGTAGGGCACCACGCAGTAGGTGCAGAAGTTGTTGCAGCCGTACATGATCGACAGCCACGCCTTCACGCTCCCGTCGCGCTTCTGGGGGATGCCCTCGGCCACCGCGCCGAGATTTTTTTCGGCGGCAAAATCCGGGAAGCGCCAGAGCTCGTGCGGGCCGAAGACCAGATCGACCACCGGGTAGGACAGCTTGAGCTTTTTCGCCATGTGCTCCTGCTGCACCATGCAGCCGCAGACGGCGATGATCTGCCCGGGGCGCGCCTTCTTCGTGTGGTTGAGCGCGCCGACGTTGCCGAGCACGCGCATCTCCGCGTGCTCGCGCACGGCGCAGGTGTTCACGACGATCACGTCCGCCTGGAACTCGTCCTGCGTAAAGCCGTAGCCCATCTCCGCCAGATAGCCGCGGATTTTTTCGCTGTCGGCCTCGTTCTGCTGGCAGCCGTAGGTGTCCACCATCGCGAGGGGACGCCCGCCGTCTGCGGTCACGCGGTCAAAAATGCGGCGGCAGATCTCCTCCTGCTCCCGGATCTTCTCCGGGGCGATCTCTTTTCTCTCGTATGGCATAGAAAGCATCCTCGGTTCCTTGTGAATATCCATATGATTTTAACACAAAAGGTATGGAACTTTCAACAAAAATCGTTTATAATATGGTTCCCGGCCGCAGGGACGAGCATCGCTCGTAAGCAGAACTGCGGAAAGGGGAAACGCGGGCGGGCAATGCCCGTCCCTGCGGCTTTCGTAAGGAAGTGACAAAATGCCATCCATTAACATCTTATCCCCGCACGTCGCCGACCTGATCGCGGCGGGCGAGGTGGTCGAGCGCCCGGCCTCCGTCATCAAGGAGCTGATGGAGAACGCCTTTGACGCGGGGGCACACAACGTCACCGTGGAGATCCGCGGGGGCGGCGCGCCCTATATCCGCGTAACGGACGACGGCTGCGGCATGGCGCCCGAGGACGCGGGCGTGGCCTTCCTGCGCCACGCGACCTCCAAGCTGCACGACGAGCGGGGGCTGGAGGCCATCAGCACCATGGGCTTTCGCGGCGAGGCGCTGGCGGCCATCTCGGCGGTCTCGCACATCGAGCTGCGCACCCGCGAGCGGGGGAGCACGAGCGGCACGCGCGTGACCCTCTCGGGCGGGGACATCCAGGAGATGCTGCCCGACGGCTGCCCGGAGGGCACGACGATGATCGTGCGCGACCTCTTCTATAACACGCCCGCGCGGCTCAAGTTCTTAAAATCCGACCGTGCAGGCGGCGCTGCGCTGCGCGCTCGGGCGGCCGGAGGTGTCCGTGCGGATGCTGCGCGACGGGAAGGAGGAGTTCTTCTCCCCCGGCGACGGGCGGGAGGATTCCTGCGTCTATACCCTGCTGGGCCGTGAGCTTGCCGGCTCCATGCTGCGCTGTGTGAGCGAGGACGAGGGGCTTCATGTCACGGGCTTCGTCTCCTCCCCCTCGGCCGGGCGCGGCAACCGCAGCGCGCAGTTTTTCTTCTGCAACGGGCGCTACATCCGCTCCCAGCTTCTGCAGGCGGCGCTGGAGCAGGCCTACCGCAATACCCTGCTGACCGGGCGCTACCCGGCCTGCGTGCTGTACCTCGATCTGAGCGCCGCGAGCGTGGACGTGAACGTGCACCCGGCGAAGGTGGAGGTCAAGTTCTCCTATGAGAAGAAGGTCTTCGACCTTGTGCACAACGCGGTGAAGCTCTCCCTCGAGGGGGAAAACCGCACGGCGGCGGTGGAGCTTTCACCCTCCACCCGCAAGGCGGTGGAGCCGAAGCCGGATTTCTACCGCAGTATGAGCGCCGAGAGCTTTCGCTCGAACGGCTACGCGGTGGAAAAGCCGAAAACCGCGCCGATCTCCGCGCCCGTCAGCAGCCGAGCTGCGCGAGGAGGCGGAGGTCTTCCAGACGAGCATTCCGCTGACCGCGCCGCAGTATATCGCGAAATTCGACGAAAAAGTACAGGTTTCAACGGAGAAAAGCCATGAAGCTGTGGAAAAACCTGTTCAAAATGTGGAAAAACCGTCTTTGCCGGAGTACAGGATCCTCGGCGAGACGATGAAGACCTATATCCTCGTCGAGCTTGGGGAGGAGCTGATGCTCATCGACAAGCACGCCGCCCACGAGCGCATGAACTTTGACCGGCTCAAGGCCATGGATCGCGAGATCATGTCCCAGTCCCTGCTGACGCCTGCCCACCTCCGTCTGGGGGAGGCGGAGGCGGAGCTTCTCGAGCGAAACGGGGAGCTTTTGGCAGAGCTGGGCTTTGAGATCGAGCCCTTCGGCGGCAGCGACTACGTGATCCGCGCCGTCCCGGCGGACATCCTCGCCGCCGACGCCGCGCCCGCCGTGGAGGAGATCCTCGAAAAGCTGCGGCGCGGGAAGGCGCCGGACAAGCAGAGCGCCCGGGACGAGATCCTGCATACCGTGGCCTGCAAGGCCGCGATCAAGGCGGGCTGGGACACGTCAGACGCCGAGCGGGAGCGCATCGTGCGCGAGGTGCTCTCCGGCCGCGTCAAATACTGCCCCCACGGCCGCCCGGTCTCCGCGATCCTGACGCGCAGGGATCTGGACAAAATGTTCAAGAGGATCGTATGAAGCCAGAAATCATTGTCGTCTGCGGGCCGACGGCCACGGGGAAGACCCGGCTCGGCATCGCGCTTGCGCAAAAATATGGCGGCGAGATCGTCTCGGCCGACCGAGCGCGCCGCCGTGCCGCACCACATGCTCGACGTGGCGGAGCCCTGGGAGGACTACTCCGTCTCCCGCTACGTACAGGAGGCCGGGGAGGTCTGCGACCGGCTGCTCGCGGAGGGGAAAACGCCCGTCCTCGTCGGCGGCACGGGGCTTTATATCGACTCGCTCCTCTCCGGGCGGGACTTTGCCGGGCGCGACGCGGGCAGCGACAGCCTCAGGGAAGCCCTCGGCGCGGAGTATGACGCCCTCGGCGGGGAGAAAATGCTCGAGACGCTGCGCGCCTTCGATCCCGAGCGGGCGGCGAGGCTCCACCCGGCGGACAGGCGCCGCATCGTGCGCGCGATCGAGATCTACCGTCTGACCGGCAAGACCATCACGGCCCACGACGCCCGTGGCACTGAGCTACCAAAACCGCGCCGACCTCTACGCGCGCATCGACGCGCGGGTGGACGAGATGTTCGCCCGGGGGCTGCTCGACGAGGTGCGGGCGCTTTTGGACGAGGGGCTGAGCGCGGACTGTACCGCCATGCAGGCCATAGGCTACAAGGAGACGGCGCAGGCGCTCAGGGGGGAGCTGAGCGTTCCGCAGGCCGTTGAACGCATCAAGCTCAACAGCCGCCGCTACGCCAAGCGGCAGCTCACCTGGTTTGGGCGCAACGAGAAGGCGCACTGGCTGCGCTGGACGCAGACGCCGGACTTCGACGCCGCAATTGATGAGATCGAAGGACAGCTTTCGACAGAATAATCGCCCTGCTCCGCGCTATCATGGGGTATCTGCCAGAGGCAGAAACACTAAGATAGAAGGAGCATACAAAGATGCAAAAACAACTCAATCTCCAGGACGCATTCCTCAACCAGGCGCGCCGCGAACGGCTCAACGTGACGATGTTCCTCATGAACGGCTTCCAGCTCCACGGCACGGTCAAGGGCTTTGACGGCTTCACCGTGGTGCTCGATTCCGACGGCAAGCAGCAGCTCATCTACAAGCACGCGATCTCCACCATCGTTCCGCCCCGCCCCATCAGCCTTGAAGCGGTCGATAGCTGAGCGCGGCGAGAGTCCCTTCCTCCTCGCGGTCGCGGCGGCGCTCTTTCTCGCGGCGAGCTGCTATTTGGGCGCGGCGCTCTACGACTGGCTCCCGGAGAAGCTTCCGGCCTTCGCGCCGGAGGCGGAGACGCGCGAGAGCAGCCTGCGGGGGCTTGCGATCCGCACGGAACATAGCGCGAGCGCGCCGGACGCGCCCGAGGGGAAGCGCCTGACCGGGCAGGGCGTGTACTTTTCCGCCTGCGACGGCTATGAGTGCCTTTCGCCGGAGAGCCTCGAAACGCTCACGGCGGAGGCGCTCGAGGCGCTTCTCGCCGCCCCGCCGGAGACGCCGGGGGAGGGGCGCGTCGTTAAGAGCGCGGTCTGGTACTTCGCGGCGCTCCCGACGGAGGGCGAGAGCCCGGAGCCGGGGCGCTGCCGCCTGCGCTTTGCGGGCTTTGCGCGCGCCGTCCCGGCAAGGCTGCTGGAAGTGCGCGGGGACGGGCTTTTGATCTTCCGCCTCACGGAGGGCGGGGACTATCTGCGCCTTCGCGTGACCGAGGCCGAGATCGAAGCGTAACGATTCAGTCTCACCGTGTCATCCTGAGCGTAACTCGTGCAAAAAAGCGGAAAGGACAAGATTCTTCGTCGCTTCGCTCCTCAGAATGACATGGACTGAATAGTTGAGCAAGGAACAGTTCCGAAATAACTTGTGCAATCTGACTTGCCTTTTTCACCTGTAGCTTCGTTGTCAAATCTTGAAATACACAAAGTATTCCTGCGATTTTAATTTATTTCTGCACAGTTCCTTGCGACGAACGCATAGAGCAAAAAAGAGAGAGGCTTACAATGACGATTACCGAGAACGTAAAGAACGTGCGCGCCGCGCTCGACGCCGCCGCCGTGAAGGCGGGGCGGGAGCCGCGGGAGATTTTGCTGCTCGCCGCGACGAAGATGAACGACGCTGAGCGCGTGCGCGAGGCCATCGAGGCGGGCGTGGATCTCTGCGGCGAGAACCGCGTGCAGGAGATGCTGCAGAAGAGCGCCCAGGGCGCCTATGAAGGCGTACCGCTGCACTTCATCGGGCACCTGCAAAAAAACAAGGTCCGGCAGGTCGTGGGGCTTGCCTCGCTCATCCACGGGGTGGACAGCCTCGCCCTGCTCGAAGTTATCTCCCGCGAGAGCGTGAAGCGCGGCCTCGTGCAGGATGTGCTGCTCGAGGTGAACGTCGCGTCCGAGCCCTCCAAATCCGGCTTTACGGCGGAGGAAATCCCCGCCGCGCTGGAAGCGGCATCCTCTTTTGAGGGGATTTTCGTGCGCGGACTGATGACAATTCCTCCCAAATGCCAAAGTCCCGACGAAAATCGCCCTTTTTTTCTCGCAATGCGGAAGCTTTTTGTTGACAATGGGCGAAAAAAATACGATAATGTATCCATGGATTTTTTGTCTATGGGCATGTCCGGCGATTATGCCGAGGCTGTCGCCTGCGGGGCCAACCTCGTTCGCGTCGGCACGGCGATCTTCGGCGCCCGAAACTACGATAAATAATCAATTCGCATTTCCGGAGGCAAGACCATGGGTTTCATGGATGAACTGCGCAAGCTCACCCAGCCGTATGACGACGAGGACGATTTTTTTGAGGGCGCCGAGACCAATCTGAGGCCGCAGGCGCAGCCCAGCGCAGCACAGATACAGTTTGAAAACGCATTTGGGGAGGATCCCGGCGCAAAGCCCGAGCCGGAGGCCGCAGCCCCCGCGAAGGAGAGCGCGCCCAAGGCGGGCGGCGTCGGCGGCTTTCTGAGCAGCTTCGGCTTTAAGAAGGGCGCAAAGCCCAAGCGCGAGCGCGTCGTCGAGTTCGGCGGCAGCGAGCAGCAGGTGATCCTCTTCAACCCCAAGACCTTTGACGAGGCCGGGGAGCTGGTGGGCCATCTGCGCGAGGGGCGCTCGGTCGTGATGACGCTCGAGGGCATCCCCACGGACAACGCGCGCCGGCTGCTGGATTTCCTGTCCGGCATCACCTTCGCCCTGAACGGCAGGATCACCCCCATCTCGGCGAAGACCTATTTTGTCACGCCGCAGAACGTGGGCGTGCTCGGCGCGCAGACAGAGCAGCAGGCCGAGACCGACGGGCAGTACCTGTAGGGCGTCTCTAAAACGCCTGCCCGGCGCTGCGCCGGATCTGCGTTTTCGGAGCTGCCCTGTAAAGAGAGAACATTAAGAAAGGGAGATTAAAGATATGATTACCGCTCAGGACATCCGCGAGAAAACTTTTGAAAAGTCCCGTTTAAGTGGCTACGATATGGCGTCTGTGGACGATTACCTGGAGGTGCTGGCGAACGAGATCACCGCCGCCCAGAAGGAAAACAGCGTCCTCAAGAGCAAGATGAAGGTGCTCGTCGATAAGATCGAGGAGTACCGCGCCGGGGAAGAGACGCTCTCCTCCGCCATCCTCTCCGCTCAGAAGCTCGCCATGCAGATCGAGCAGGACGCCCGCAAGCGCGCCGACGCCATGATCGCCGAGGCCGAGCAGAAGGTGCAGGCCATCGTCGGCTCCATCGACGAGGAGACGAAGGTCTACGAGCGCCGCCTTGAGGAGGCCAAGGCCACCACCGCCAAGTACTTTGACGCGGTGCGCGCCATCAGCAACGCCCAGCTCAAGAAGCTCGATTCCATCAGCCAGGACTACGTTCCCCAGCCCCAGCCGGTGGAGCAGCCCGACGTGGACGACGCCGTGCGCAGCATCGAGGACTCCGCCTCCAAGGTGCAGCCGGAGATGAATTTCAGCATCGACTTCGGCGCCGGGGCGGAAAGCGCGCCCGACTTTGACAGCACCCAGACCTTCACCGTCTGAGCATAATATTGGGGCGAGTGCCAAACCGGCACGCGCCCCGCTTTCCGATTTCAAGTTACAGGAGAAACATCTATGTCGAAGGACTTTAACGCCACTCTGAACCTGCCGAAAACCGAGTTTCCCATGCGCGCGGGGCTGCCGAAGCGGGAGCCGGATATGCTGCGTCACTGGGAAGAGCTGGATCTGTATAACGAGCACCTGAAAAAGAGCGAGGGGCTGCCCCTCTTCAACCTCCACGACGGCCCTCCCTTCTCCAACGGCGATATCCACATGGGCCACGCCCTCAACAAGTCTATTAAGGACTTCATCAACCGCAGCTACATGATGCGCGGCTACCACGTGCCCTATATCCCCGGCTGGGACAACCACGGTATGCCCATCGAGTCCGCCATCATCAAGGAGCAGAAGCTCAACCGCAAGGCCATGAGCGTGGCGGATTTCCGCTCCGCCTGCGAGGCCTACGCCAACAAGTACATCGACCGCCAGCGCGAGGGCTTCAAGCGCCTCGGCGTCATCGGCGACTGGGAGCACCCCTACACCACGATGAACCGGGGCTTTGAGTCGGACGAGGTGCGCATCTTCGGCAAGATGTACCAGAACGGGCACATCTACAAGGGGCTCAAGCCCGTCTACTGGTGCGCCCACGACGAGACCGCCCTGGCCGAGGCCGAGATCGAGTATCAGGACGACCCGGTCACCACGGTGTACGTCAAGTTCCCCATGCACGACGACAAGGGCAGGCTGAACCATCTGGACAAGTCGAAGCTCTTCTTCCTCATCTGGACGACCACGACCTGGACGCTGCCCGGCAACCTCGGCATCACCCTCTCCCCGGGCGACAGCTACGCCATCGTCAAAGTGCCGAACGGCGAGATGTATATCATCGCCGAGGCGCTGGTGCCCGCCGTCATGAAGGCCGGCAGGGTCGAGACTTACGAGATCGTGGAGACCCATGAGGGGCGCTTCTTCGAGTATATGCTGGCCGACCATCCCTTCCTGCCGAAGACGAGCCTTCTGATGCTGGCCGACTACGTCACCATGGATTCCGGCACCGGCTGCGTGCACACCGCCCCCGGCTTCGGCGCGGACGACTACGTCACCTGTATGCGCTACGGCACCGACATGGTCGTGCCCGTGGACGATCAGGGGCGCCACACCGAGTACGCCGGGAAGTACGCCGGGCTCGGGACGGAGGAGTCCAACCCCATCATTCTCGCCGATATGAAGGAGAGCGGCGCGCTCTTCGCGAGCGAGAACATCATGCACAGCTATCCCCACTGCTGGCGCTGCAAGAAGCCCATCATCTTCCGCGCGACGCCCCAGTGGTTCTGCTCGGTCGATTCCTTCAAGGAGGAGGCCGTCGCCGCCTGCGAGAACGTGCGGTGGCTGCCCGCCTGGGGCAAGGAGCGCATGGGCGCCATGATCCGTGAGCGCGCCGACTGGTGCATCTCCCGTCAGCGCCGCTGGGGTCTGCCCATCCCGGTGTTCTACTGCTCCGACTGCGGCAAGCCCGTCTGCACCGAGGAGAGCATCGAGGCCGTGGCCTCCCTCTTCGAGCGCGAGGGCAGCAACGCCTGGTTTGACCGCGAGGCGAAGGATATCCTGCCCGAGGGCTTTGTCTGCCCGCACTGCGGCGGCAAGCACTTCACGCAGGAGACCGACACCCTCGACGGCTGGTTCGACTCCGGCTCCACCCACTACGCCGCCATGCTGCGCGACCAGGGCTTCTGGCCCTCCGATATGTATATCGAGGGCGGCGACCAGTATCGCGGCTGGTTCCAGTCCTCTCTGCTCGTCGCTGTCGGCGCGCTGGGGCAGGGCGCCCCCTATCAGGAGTGCCTGACCCACGGCTGGACGGTGGACGGCGAGGGCAAGGCGATGCACAAGTCCCTCGGCAACGGCGTTGACCCCGCCGACATCATCAAGGAGTTCGGCGCGGACATGATCCGCCTCTGGGCGGGCTCCGCCGACTACCACGTGGACGTGAGATGCTCGAAGGAGATCTTCAGGCAGCTCAGCCAGAACTACCTCAAGTTCCGCAACACCGCGCGCTACTGCCTCGGCAACCTCGACGGCTTCGACGCAAACGAGCTCGTCGCCCCCGGGGAGATGGAGGCGCTCGACCGCTGGGCCATCACCAAGCTCAATGAGCTCATGGAGAAGGTGGAGAGCGCGTATCAGAACTACGAGTTCCACGTCATCTCCCACGCCATCAACGATTTCTGCGTGGTGGAGCTTTCGAGCTTCTACCTCGATATCATCAAGGATCGCCTCTACTGCGAGGAGAAAAACGGCGTTCTGCGCCGCAGCGCGCAGACCGCGCTGTATCTGATCCTCGACACCCTCACGAAGATGTTCGCGCCGATCCTCGCTTTTACCTGCGATGAGATCTGGCTCGCCATGCCCCACAGAGAGGGCGACGATACGCGCAACGTCGTGCTCAACCAGATGAACAAGCCCTTTACCGCCTACGCGCTGAGCGCGGACGAGATGGCGCGCTGGGACAAGCTCATCGCCCTGCGCAACGAGGTCAACGGCGTTATCGAGGCCGCCCGCGCGCAAAAGCGCATCGGCAAGCCGCTCGAGGCCGCCGTCACGCTCCACGCCGGGACGCCGGACGCGAAGGAAGCGGTCGAAGCGCTCTCCGACATGGATCTTGCGGAGCTCTTCATCGTCTCCGAGTGCCTGATCGCCGAGGACAAGGGCGAGGGCGAGACCGCCGCCTCCGGCGAGAGCCAGCAGGTGCCGGGGCTCAATATCTCCGTCGTCGAGGCGCCGGGCGTGAAGTGCCCCCGCTGCTGGAAGCACTCCGGCGCCGCCGATCCCGAGACCGGGCTCTGCCCCCGCTGCGCCGCCGTCGTCGCGAAGCTCTGAGCGGGAGCGCCCGAGAACAGTTTTCAGATTTCAGTTTTCCGCGCGGAAAACGGATAGGAGAAAGATATGCTGTACGCAATCATTGGCGTTTTGGTCATCATTGCCGACCAATGGGTCAAGTTCTGGGTTCAGGGCAACATCAACGCTGAATCCGTGGGTGAGCCCCTTATTCCCGGCATTCTGAGCCTTGTGAACCTTCATAACGACGGTGCCGCCTTCAGCTTTCTGAGCGGCGCCAACGCCCGCATCCCCTTCATCGTGCTGACCGGCGTGTTCGTCGTCGCGGTCATCATCGCGCTCGCGACCCGCTTCATCTCCGGCCGTCTCGCGCGCTGGAGCATCGTGCTGGTCGCCGCGGGCGGGCTGTCCAACTGCATCGACCGCGTGATCTACGGCTACGTGCAGGATATGTTCAAGACCGAGTTCATGAACTTCCCGGTTTTCAACCTCGCTGATGTGTTCATCACGGTCTTCTGCATCCTTTTCGTCCTCGCGATCCTCTTCGAGCGCGAGCGGGACGATGAGGACGACTATGACGAGGACGAGGAAGAAGAGGAAGAGGAAGAGGAGCGCGCCCGCCGCGCCGCGCGTCAGCGCCGCGCCGCCGGAAAGGCGGAGGCCAAGGCCAGCCGCAAAAAGCAGCGCGACTACGAGGACGACGAGTACGAGGAGTACA
>CAJOFI010000024.1 GCA_905233595.1 uncultured Oscillospiraceae bacterium
GGTGCAGAACGACGCGAAGGGCGTCGCGCCCTTCCTGCTTGCCTACACCGAGATCAAGCGGCTGGGCTAAACCGGGAGCTTGATGCTCTCGCTGTCCTCCGGCGCCGCGTCGATGTCGCGCGGGCGGTTCTGGTACTGCAGCGGGGATAGCCCGAACTTCGCGCGAAAGACGCGCGAGAAGTACAGCGGCTCATGAAAGCCGCAGAGATGCGCGACCTCCGTAATGCTGAGCTGCCCGTCCCCGTCGAGGCGCTCCGCCGCGGCCTGCAGGCGGGTGTCGATCAGAAAGCGCAGCGGCGTCTGCCCCAGCTCGTTCTTGAAGAGCTTGCGCAGATAGTCGTAGTTGAAGGGCAGGGAGCGCAGATAGGGCTCCAGCTCAAAATTCTCATCCGGGTAGTTGAGGATGATCGTCCGCTCGATGTCCTCTACCACGGGGCTACGCTTCGGCGCCTCGAGATTCGCGAGGAGCTGGAAGACGATGAGGTTCGCGTAAGCCGACAGCAGCGCGCTCTGCCTGCCCGGGTCTGCGCCGAAATGGTAAAAGGCGGCGGTGAAGGCGTCGAGGATGAAGTGGTTGCTGTCGTCCCGGATCAGCGTCGGTGTGCGGATGGGAAGCGCCGCGCCGCGCATATTCAAATGGATATTGGTAAAGCCCTTTTGGCTTTCGTTGCAGTGTGACAGCATGGGCGGGATGATGACCACGTCCCCGGTCTGATAGGGGATCGCGTAGTCCCCGAAGACCATGCGCCCCTCGCCGCTCGTGCAGTAGATGAATTCCCAGCTCTTGTGCTTGTGCGGGGAGACGCGGAAGGTGAGCAGATGCTTTCCCGCATAGATGATTTCGTTCATAAAGGAACACTCCTTTCGGCACTAAGGAACCGTGCAGAAATAAATTGTGCAAAGATGGCGTAGGATTTTTTGCCTGTAGCGAGGCGGAAAATCGCAGGAATACTTTGTGTATTTCAAGATTTGACAACGAAGCTACAGGTGAAAAAGGCAAGTCAGATTGCACAAGTTATTATCTATAGAAAGTTTTCAAACGATCAAGGGGGATTAAAAATGGCCTATCTAACGCTGAAAAACATCAACAAGATCTATCCGAACGGCTTCCACGCGGTACACGATTTCAATCTTGAGATGGAGAAAGGCGAATTTATCGTATTCGTCGGACCCTCCGGCTGCGGCAAGTCCACGACGCTGCGCATGATCGCGGGTCTGGAGGACATCTCCAACGGCGAATTTCTGATCGACGGCAAGCGCGCCAACGAGCAGGGACCGCGTGAGCGCGGCGTTGCGATGGTGTTCCAGAGCTACGCGCTCTATCCCCAGATGAGCGTTTACGACAACATCGCCTTTGGCCTCGAGCTGCAGGGCGCGGACGAGGACTACATCGACGAGAAGGTGCGCAACACCGCGCGCATCCTCGGCCTGACCGATTATCTCGACCGTCTCCCGAGAGCGCTCTCCGGCGGCCAGCGCCAGCGTGTCGCCATCGGCCGCGCGCTCATCCGCAAGGTCGGCATCTTCCTCATGGACGAGCCGCTCAGCAACCTCGACGCCAAGCAGCGCGTGACCATGCGCTCTGAGATCACCCAGATCCACCGCGAGACCGGCTCCACCACCATCTACGTCACCCATGACCAGACCGAGGCCATGACCATGGCTGACCGCATCGTCGTCATGAAGGACGGCTACGTGCAGCAGGTCGGCACCCCGCGCGAGCTGTACTTTAACCCCGTGAACGTCTTCGTCGCGGGCTTCATCGGCGAGCCGCCGATGAACTTCGTGCGCGGCAAGGTCAAGGGCGGCAAGCTCGACTTCGGCGGCACCGCGCTCGACCTCAAGCACAAGCTGGGCGACAAGCTCTCCAAGTACGAGGGCAAGGAGATCGTCTTCGGCTTCCGTCCCGAGTCCATCAAGCTCGGCGAGCAGAAGGATTCCTACGTCCTGAAGGCGGGCGTGGAGCTGACCGAGATGCTCGGCGACAACACGAACGTCTACATCGAGCTGGGCGACGTGCACTCCATCCTCAAGGTCGATCCGCACGACACCCCGGAGGTGGACAGCAAGATCAGCTTCTCCATCCCCTACGAGAACGTCTACCTCTTCGACGGCGAGACCGAATTTGTTATCAAATAAGGAGAAAACTATGGATATTCGCTATTCCACCGGCCCGAATGATGTCAAGCGCTATACCACCGAGGAGCTTCGCCGGGAATTTCTGATCGAGAACCTCTACGTCGCCGACCAGGTCGTCGCCGTGTACAGCCACGTTGACCGCATGGTCACGCTCGGCTGCATGCCGGTAAACGAGACCGTTTCCATCGACAAGGGCATTGATATCTGGTCGAACTTCGGCACGAAGTTCTTCCTCGAGCGCCGCGAGATCGGCATCTTCAACATCGGCGGCGCAGGCAAGATCAGCGTGGACGGCACGGTGTACGAGCTGGGCTATAAGGACTGCCTGTACATCACCATGGGAGCGAAGGAGGTCTACTTCTCGAGCGACGACGCCGAAAAGCCCGCCAAGTTCTACATGGTCTCCGCCCCCGCGCACAGAAGCTATGAGACGCGGCTGCTCAAGCTCGCCGACGCGAACAAGCGCCCCTGCGGCGACGCGGCGACCTCCAACAAGCGCGTCATCAACCAGTTCATCCACCCCGCCGTGCTCCCCACCTGCCAGCTCTCCATGGGCATGACCGTGCTGGAGTCCGGCAGCGTCTGGAACACCATGCCCGCCCACACCCATGAGCGCCGCATGGAGATCTATATGTACTTCGAGGTTCCCGAGGATCAGGTGGTCTTCCACATGATGGGGCAGGGGCAGGAGACGCGCCACATCGTCATGACCAATGAGATGGCGGTCATCTCCCCGTCCTGGTCGATCCACGCGGGTGCGGGCACCTCCAACTACACCTTCATCTGGGCGATGGGCGGCGAGAACCAGGAGTTCGACGACATGGACACCATCCCCACCAACAAACTGAAATAAAACAGGAGGCTGATTGACATGGACATTATGAAGAGCTTCTCCCTCGAGGGCAAGGTCGCCCTCATCACCGGCGCGTCCCACGGCATCGGCATGGCGATCGCCAACGCCTTCGCCGCCGCCGGCGCGACGATCTGCTTCAACTGCTCCAGCGAGGGCTCCAAGGCGCGCGCGCTTGAGGCGTACAAGGCCAACGGCGTGGATGCCCACGGCTACGTCTGCGACGTGTGCGACGAGGAGGCCGTCAAGGCGCTCGTGGCGCAGATCAAGGAGGAGGTCGGCGTCATCGACATCCTCGTGAACAACGCCGGTATCATCAAGCGCATCCCGATGCTCGACATGAGCGCGGAGGATTTCCGCCGCGTCATCGACGTTGACCTGAACGCCCCGTTCATCGTCTCGAAGGCCGTCATCCCCGGCATGATCGAGAAGGGCCACGGCAAGATCATCAACATCTGCTCCATGATGAGCGAGCTGGGTCGCGAGACCGTCTCCGCCTACGCGGCGGCCAAGGGCGGCCTGAAGATGCTGACCCGCAACATCTGCTCCGAGTACGGCGAGTACAACATTCAGTGCAACGGCATCGGCCCCGGCTACATCGCCACCAGCCAGACCGCGCCCCTGCGCGAGCGCCAGCCCGACGGCAGCCGTCACCCCTTCGATCAGTTCATCATCGCCAAGACCCCCGCTGCCCGCTGGGGCGAGGCCGAGGATCTGATGGGACCCGCGGTGTTCCTGGCTTCCGACGCCTCGAACTTCGTCAACGGCCACGTCCTGTACGTGGACGGCGGCATCCTTGCCTACATCGGCAAGCAGCCCTGAAGCAAAGCAAACACGCATCCGCTCCTTCCTTCTTCCACTCATTTGAATAAAACAGGAGCGGCGAATTCCCCTGGGAAAGAAGGAAGAGCTTATGAAAATTGTCAGATTTGACGCACTGGACGCGCCGGTCATAGGTTATTTGCACGACGACCATGACCGGCTCGTCGCGCATAAGACGCGCCCCGCGATCCTCATCTGCGCGGGCGGCGCGTACCGCTGGCTCTCCCCGCGCGAGAAGGACCCCGTGGCGCTGCGCTTTTCGGCGCTGGGCTATCAGGCTTTCCTGATCGACTACGCGGTGGGGGAGCGCGCGGGGGAGCTTCGCCCCCTGCGGCAGCTTGCGGAGGCCGTCCGTCTCCTGCGAGAAAACGCGGAGGACTGGCACATCGAGCCGGAGCATATCGCCGTGCTGGGCTTTTCAGCCGGGGGGCACCTTGCCGCGAGCCTTGGCACGCTCTGGCAGCGCATAGAGCTGATGCTCGCTTACGGTTGTAAACCCGACGCGCTTGTGCTATGCTATCCGGTGATCACGGCGGGTGAATTGGCGCACCGGGAGTCCCTCGACTACGTGAGCGGCGGAGACGAAAGGCTGCGCGAGCTGATGAGCCTCGAAAAGCGCGTCACGTCCGCCATGCCGCCCACCTTCCTCTGGCACTGCGTCGGGGACGAGAGCGTCCCGGTGGAAAACGCCCTGCTGCTCGCGCAGGCGATGCAGCGCGCGGGCGTTGATTACGAGTGCCACCTCTTCGCCGGGGGCGCGCACGGCATCTCCGTCTGCACGCAGGAGGTCGAGACGCCAGACCCCGCCGCCGCCCCCTGGTTCGAGCTTTGTACAAGCTGGCTCAACCGCCAATTTCAATACACACCTTAAGGAGGAAACAAGATTATGAATGCCATGAATACCGCGATCTCCAAGATCGGCGTTGTGCCGGTCATCAAGCTCAACCACCCCGAGCGTGACGCCGTCGGTCTTGCCAAGGCGCTGTGCGCGGGCGGCGTGCCCGTGGCGGAGGTCACCTTCCGCGCGGCCGGCGCCGATAAGGCCATCAAGCTCATGAAGGAAGCCTGCCCCGATATGATCGTCGGCGCCGGCACCGTCACCAACACCGCCCAGATCGACGCGGTCATCGCCGTCGGCGGCGACTTCATCGTGTCCCCGGGCTTTGATCCCGAGATCGTGGCCTACGCCCAGGAGAAGGGCATCCCCGTCTTCCCCGGCTGCACCACCGCCTCCGAGTACCATCAGGCGCTCAAGTTCGGGCTGGAGCTCATCAAGTTCTTCCCGGCCGAGCAGTCCGGCGGCCTTGCCAAGATCAAGGCGCTCTCCGCCCCCTTCCCCATGTTCAAGGTCATGCCCACCGGCGGCATTTCCCTCAAGAACCTGAAGGATTACATCTCGAACCCCGTCATCGCGGCCTGCGGCGGCAGCTACATGGTCACCGCCGACCTCATCGACAACAACAAGTGGGACGAGATCACGGAGCTGTGCAAGAAGTCCCGTGAGATCGTCGAGGAAGCGAGAGCGTAAAGGCCCCTTCTGCCCGGTTTGCGCACCGGGCATCTCCCCCGAGGGGGGAGACAAGCGCCTGCTCCCCCCTTCGGGGGAAGTGGCCGAAGGCCAATAGGGGGAACCCGGCCGGATTACTGAATAACAAAGGAGAAATGCTGTTATGGAACTGAATTTACGTCCGAGAGAAGAATGCAAGTTTGACGCCGTATCCCTGGGCGAGGTCATGCTGCGCCTCGATCCCGGCGAGGGGCGCATCCGCACCGCGCGCTCCTTCCGCGCCTGGGAGGGCGGCGGCGAGTATAACGTCATCCGCGGCCTGCACAAGTGCTTCGGCATGAACACCGCCGTGCTCACCGCCTTCGCCGACAACGAGGTCGGCAAGCTGATGAAGGACTTCATCGAGCAGGGCGGTGTGAACACCGATCTCATTTTCTGGAAGAAGACCGACGGCATCGGCCGCATCTGCCGCAACGGCATCAACTTCACCGAGCGCGGCTTCGGCATCCGCGGCGCCGTGGGCTGCTCTGACCGCGCGAACACCGCGATCTCCCAGGCTCGCCCCGAGGACTTCGATTTTGACTACATCTTCGGCACCCTCGGCGTGCGCTGGCTGCACACCGGCGGCATCTACGCCGCGCTCAGCGAGCAGAGCTGCGAGACCGTCATCGCCGCCTGCAAGGCCGCGAAGAAGTACGGCACCGTCGTGTCCTACGACCTCAACTACCGCCCCTCCATGTGGAGCGCCATCGGCGGCCTGGAGAAGGCGCGCGAGGTCAACCGCGAGGTCGCGAAGTACGTGGACGTCATGATCGGCAACGAGGAGGACTTCACCGCCTGCCTCGGCTTTGAGATCGAGGGCAACGACGCCAACCTCAAGGAGCTCAACATCGAGGGCTACAAGAAGATGATCGGCAAGGCCGCCGAGACCTACCCCAACTTCAAGGTCGTCGCGACCACGCTGCGCACCGTCAAGACCGCCACCGTCAACGACTGGAAGGCCATCTGCTGGGCGGACGGCGAGATCTACCAGTCCAAGGAGTATAACGGCCTTGAGATCATGGACCGCGTCGGCGGCGGCGACTCCTTCGCCTCCGGCCTCGTCTACGGTCTGATGACCACGGGCGACGCGCTGCAGGCCGTCAACTACGGCGCTGCCCACGGCGCTCTCGCCATGACCACCCCGGGCGACACCTCCATGGCCAGCAAGAACGAGGTCGAGGCCATCATGGGCGGCGCCGGCGCCCGCGTCAAGCGCTGAGATGGAGCACGCCAATCCCCTCATGAGCGGCGGCAGCTCGCCCCGCTTCATCACCTTCGGCGAGATCATGCTCCGCCTGACGCCGCCGAACTATGAAAAGATCCGGGTCGCCACGAGCTTTGAGGCAAGCTACGGCGGGAGCGAGGCCAACGTCGCTCTCGCCCTGGCAAACCTCGGCATCGACAGCACCTTCTTCACCGTTGTGCCGAACAACTCCCTCGGCAAGAGCGCGGTCAGAATGCTGCGCTCGAACGACGTGCACTGCACGCCCGTCATCCTCTCCACCCCGGAGGAGACGCCGACTCACCGCCTCGGCACCTATTATCTCGAGACCGGCTACGGCATCCGCCCCAGCAAGGTCACCTACGACCGCAAGCACAGCGCCATCACCGAGTACGATTTCAGCAAGGTCGATCTGGACTGGCTGCTCTCGGACTTTGACTGGCTGCACCTGAGCGGCATCACGCCCGCCCTGTCCCCGAGCTGCGCGGACTTCATCCTCGCCTGCATGAAGAAGGCCAAGGAGAAGGGGCTCACCGTGAGCTTTGACGGCAACTTCCGCAGTCTGCTCTGGACCTGGGAGCAGGCGCGTGATTTCTGCACCCAATGCCTGCCCTACGTGGACGTGCTGCTGGGCATCGAGCCCTATCACCTCTGGCGGGACGAGAACGACCACAGCAAGGGCGACTGGAAGGACGGCATCCCCATGCAGCCGAGCTATGAGCAGCAGGACGAGGTGTTCCAGGCCTTCGCCGAGCGCTACCCGAACCTCAAATGCATGGCGCGGCACGTCCGCTTTGCCCACACCGGCAGCGAGAACAGCCTCATGGCCTACATGTGGTACCAGAACCACACCTTTGAAAGCCGCCTCTTCACCTTCAACATCCTCGACCGCGTGGGCGGCGGCGACGCCTTTGCCAGCGGCCTCATTTACGCCATGATGAAGGGCTTCAAGCCCATGGACACCATCAACTTCGCCGTGGCCAGCTCCGCCATCAAGCACACCATCCGCGGCGACGGCAACATCACCGACGACTCCGAGAGCATCCGGCAGCTCATGAACATGAACTACGACATCAAACGATAAAAACCTGCTCCCATCGGCGTCCCGATGGGAGCAGCCCCTGCGCAGAAAGGCGGAATGATTACAATGAGAGCATTTATGGACAAGGATTTCCTGCTGGAGACCGAGACGGCCAAGCACCTGTTCCATGACTATTCCGAGCACATGCCCCTCGTGGACTATCACTGTCACATCTCCCCCCGGGAGATCTATGAGGATCGCCGCTTCAATAACTTGACCGAGGTCTGGCTGGGCGGCAAGAACCCCGACGGCAGCTATTTCGGCGACCACTACAAGTGGCGCGTCATGCGCTCCAACGGCACGCCCGAGGAGTATATCACCGGCGACAAGCCCGCTTACGAGCGCTACCTCAAGTTTGTCGAGGCGCTGCAGATGGCGATCGGCAACCCCATGTACCACTGGTGCAATCTGGAGCTGCGCCAGTTCTTCGGCTTTATGAAGCCCCTCACCCCGGAGACCGCCGAGGAGGCCTGGAACTTCTGCAACGACAAGCTGCAGCATGACCCGAACCTCACCGTGCGCGGCATCATCAAGAAGGCCAACGTCGCCATGGTCGGCACCACCGACGACCCCATCGACTCCCTCGAGTGGCACAAGAAGATCGCGGAGGATAAGAGCATCACCGTCAAGGTCTGCCCCTCCTTCCGCCCCGACAAGGCCATCAACATCTCCAAGCCGGGCTTCGCCGACTATGTCGGCAAGCTCGCCGCGAGCGTCGGCAAGGACGCGCTTGCAAGCGCTGACGAAGTGAAGGCCGCTCTTGTCGAGCGCCTGGAGTTCTTTGCCGCAATGGGCTGCCGCGCGAGCGACCACGGCCTCGACTACATCCCCTTCCGCCCCGCCTGCGACGAGGAGGTCAACGCGATCTTCGCCAGGGTCATGGCGGGCGAGTGCGTCGCCGTGCTACTGTGCCTGGGCCGCGCCTATCACCGGCTGAACATCGCCATGCAGCTCCACTACTCCTGCCTGCGCGGCGTCAACACCCGCATGAACCGCCTGCTCGGACCCGACACGGGCTTTGACATGATCGCCCAGAACACCTGCGGCGGCGACATCGCGGCCTTCCTCGCCGCGCTTGACGAGACGGGCGAGTGCCCCAAGACCATTCTCTATTCCCTCAACCCCGCCGACAACGAGCAGCTCGGCACGCTGATCGGCTGCTTCCAGTCCGACGAGGTGCCCGGCAAGATCCAGCACGGCTCCGCCTGGTGGTTCAACGATACCAAGTCCGGCATGGAGGCGCAGATGAAGTCCCTGGCAAACCTCGGTCTGCTCGGCAACTTCGTCGGCATGCTCACCGACTCCCGCTCCTTCCTGAGCTATGCGCGGCACGACTACTTCCGCCGTATCTTCTGCAACCTCGTGGGCAACTGGGTCGAAAACGGCGAGTACCCCGACAACGACGCCGCGCTCAAGCGCATCGTCGAGGGCGTCAGCTACAAGAACGCGGAGAGATATTTCGCTCTCTGATCTGAGATAACGATTCAGTCCCCAGGAGGGGGGCTGAATCGTTAGGGAACCGCTGATTAAATCCGGCGAGAGCGAATGTCGAGCAGATTTTCGTCGGATCAAGGCGCAAAAGTGCAGGAATACTTTGTGTATTTCAAACT
>CAJOFI010000025.1:0-2781 GCA_905233595.1 uncultured Oscillospiraceae bacterium
AGGGCTTCCAAAAGGTCTTCCTCAAGGCGGGCGAGAGCAAGACCGTCACCATCCCGCTTGACGACAAGGCCTTCCGCTACTGGAACGACAAGACCGGCAAGTTTGAGATCGACGGCGGCGCGTATGAGATCCAGATCTGCGCAAACGTGGAGGACGTGAAGCTCTCCGGCATGGTGAACGTCAAGGGCACGGACGCCCCGAAATGCGAAGACCTCAAGAAGCTCCCGAGCTACGCCTCCGGCAATATCAAGAATGTCTCCGACGCGGAGTTTGAGACGCTCCTCGGCCACGACATCCCGGACGGCCACTGGGCGGGCACCATCCAGCCCAACGACGCGATCGCACAGCTCAGCTACGCCAAGAGCCTCAAGGCGCGGCTCGTGTGGAAGGTCATGGACTCCATGCTGCAAAAGAGCATCGAAAAGGGTGAGCCCGATCTGAACATCACCTTCATCTACAATATGCCCATCCGCGCGATCGGCAAGATGGCGGGCGGCATGTGCTCGCAGGAGATGTGCGACGGCATCCTTGACATCATCAACGGCCACGGCATCGCCTTCTGCAAGGGGCTGGGCAAGATCGTCGGCGGCTTCTTTAAGCAGATGGGCGTCTCGAAGAAGCAGAAAGCGCTCGAGTAAGGAGGGGCAGAGATGAAAAACAACGCAAACGGCATCAATCCCATCGTGGCGATCCTGCTGACCGTGCTGGTCTGCGTGCTGACCTTCGTGTTCTTCAGCCACGGCCACGTTTTCTGGGGCATCGTCTTCGCCCTCATCACGCTGGACTTCGGCGCGGACGCGGTGCTCTCGCTCAAACCGAACCAATAACGGGGTCGCGCATGAATTTGGCGAAGCGAAAAAGTAATCATGAGCAGGGGATGTGAAAAAGTCTTCTTCACATCCCCTGTTTCAGTTTTCAGTTTTTAGAACAGAAAACTGAAAACGAAAACCTGTGGCTCTGAAAAACGAAGTTTTTCAGAGCCACAGGTTTATTCTCTCTCATAAGTGCAGAAGCGATAGCGAAGGCCATTTTCCTCCTGCCATGCGCCCTCTTGCGTGCAGACCCAGTCGTCCAGCGTGTCCAGCTTCGGGAAAAAGCTGTCCGAGCGGGGAGTAAGTTCGATTTTCGTCAGATAAACACGCTTCAAGTGGGGAAAAAACTGCCTGTAGATGCTGGCGCCCCCGATCACGAGGCAGCGCTCGTGCGCCCGGGCGGCCTGCAGCGCCTCTTCGGTGGAATGCACGATTTCCGCGCCCTCGATCTGGATGTTCTGCCGGGTCACGACGATGTTGTGCCGCCCCTTGAGCGGCCTGCCGCCGGGGAAATCCCCCAGCGTGCGCCGCCCGACGATCACCGCCGCGCCCTGCGTCAGGCTCTGAAAATGCCTGCGGTCGGCCTTCAGGACCACGGGCTGCGTCCCGCCCGCGCCGATGCCCCAGTCGGCGTATACCGCCACGATCGCTTCAAGCTCCATCCTCGCCACCTCAGACCGCGACCGGGATCTTGTGCTCGAAGGGCGCGTACTCATAGCCCTCGACGCGAAAGCTCTCACGCGTGAAGGCGTAGAAATCCTTCACCTCGGGGTCGATGAGAAACTTCGGCGCGGCCTTCGGCTCGTTTTGAATGATCTCCTCGATGATGGGCACGTGCCGGTCGTAGATGTGCGCGTCCGCGATCACGTGCACGAGCTCCCCCGGCTCAAAGCCCGAGACCTGCGCCATCATCATCGTGAGCACCGCGTACTGCACGACGTTCCAGTTGTTCGCCGCCAGCATGTCCTGGCTGCGCTGGTTGAGGATGGCGTTCAGCTTGTTTCCCGTGACGTTGAAGGTCATGGAGTAGGCGCAGGGGTAGAGCGCCATCTCACTCAGGTCGGCGAAGGTGTAAATGTTCGTCATGATGCGGCGGGAGGCGGGATTGTGCTTGAGATCCCAGAGCACCTTGTCCACCTGGTCCATGTCGCCCTCGGGGTAGTGGTGCTTCACGCCGAGCTGGTAGCCGTAGGCCTTGCCGATGGAGCCGCTCTCGTCCGCCCAGGCGTCCCACACGCGGGTGCGCAGGTCGTGGACGTTGTTGCTCTTTTGCTGCCAGATCCACAGCAGCTCGTCAATGGCGCTCTTCCAGTAGGTGCGCCGCAGCGTCAGAAGCGGGAACTCCTGCGAGAGATCGTAGCGGTTCACGATGCCGAAGCGCTTGACCGTGTGCGCCGGGGCGCCATCGTCCCAGCGGGGGCGCACCTCACGGTCGGTGTCCCAGATGCCGTTTTCGAGAATGTCCCTGCAATTTTGGATAAAGATTTCGTCTGCTCTGCTCATCGTGCAAGCCTCCATCGGTTCGGATGCCCCATTTTACCACAGACACCCCGCAAAGCGCAAGGGAATAGAATGACCCGGAGGTGATGGGATGCGAGTTGTCCTTGTCGGCGGGGATCGGCGCGCGGCGTTCCTGGCCGGGGAGCTTTTGCGCCGGGGGCACCGGGTACGCAGCTTCGCGCTCGAAAAGGCGGAGCTGCCCGCGGAGATCCCGCGGGAGCTGAGCCTGCAAACCTGCTCCTACGGGGCGGACTGCGTGATTTTGCCCGTCCCGGCGGAGCGGGGCGGGCTGTTGAACGCGCCGCTGGGGCTGAGCGCCGTGAGCATGGAGGAGGTGATCGGCGCGCTCTGGCCGGGCAGCCTCGTCGTGGGCGGGAAATTCAGCCCGGGCAGTCTGGAGCTTGCGCGGCGCGGCGGGCTTCGCGTGGAGGACGTGATGCGAAGGCCGGATTTTGTCACCGCAAACGCC
>CAJOFI010000025.1:2891-10507 GCA_905233595.1 uncultured Oscillospiraceae bacterium
CCCGCCGACCGCGCGGAGGCGGAGGCGCTGGGACACCGGGCGCTCGATTACGGCGCGCTGGAGAGCGTCGCTTCGGAGACGGACTTCGTGCTCAACACCGTGCCCGCCCGGGTGCTGACGGACGCCTTTCTCTGCTGCCTCGAGCCGGAGACGCTTCTCGTGGAGCTGGCCTCCGCCCCGGGCGGCTTTGACGCGCCGCTCGCCAGGAACATCGGTCTGCGGGTGCTGGAAGCGCCGGGGCTTCCGGGCAGGGTCGCGCCGGAGGCGGCGGCGACGCTGCTGCTGAGAAGCGTGGAACAGGTGATGACGGAATCGGAGGAATAGCATGGAAAAGAAACGCCTGGGAGTCGCGCTCTGCGGCTCCTACTGCACCTATGAAAAGCTCTTCGCGGCGCTCCCGGCGCTGAGAAGGGACTATGACCTCGTCCCCATCCTAAGCGACACCGCCGCCGAGACGGACAGCCGCTTCGGTACCGCCGTGGATCACATCCACCGGCTCATGGAGCTGAGCGGGCATAAGGTGGTCACGACGGTCGCCGAGGCCGAGGCCTTCGGGCCGAAAGCGCCGCTGGACGCGCTTCTGATCGCGCCCTGCACGGGAAACACGCTGGCAAAGCTCGCCCACGGCGTCACGGACAGCGCGGTAACGATGGCGGCGAAGGCGCACCTGCGAAACGGCAAGCCCGTCGTGATCGCCTTCTCCACGAACGACGGCCTCTCCGCCTCGGCGGAGAACATCGGCAGGCTCTTAAACCGAAAGCACTATTTCTTCGTCCCCTTCGGGCAGGACGATCCTGCGCAGAAGCCCTACTCCCTCCAGGCGGATTTCACGCTTCTCGGCGACACAGTAAGCGCCGCACTGGAAGGCAGGCAGATTCAGCCCGTTTTGCGAGCTAAGCTTTGAGTTTTGAGTGCTGAGTTTTGAGGAGAACGGAGAAAAGAGGCGTTTACTGAAGTCGGCTTTCGGGGATGTGGCAGATAGAAGTCAAAAATGGATCTATCTGCAAAAAATACAGCCTCTATCAGGATTTTCTGCCTTGCTTCCGCAGAAACCGTTCCGGAAGGATCTCAAAACTCACGACTCAAAACTGAGCCTCTGAAAACGACGTTTTCAGAGGCTCTTTTCATATTACATAATGATCCTCGGTCTCGGTCTCGAAGCGGCTCTCGAGGCGCTTGAGCTTGGCGATCTCGCCGCGCAGGGCGGCGAGGTCGTGCGTGACGGGGTCGGTCACGTCCTTGACGTGATCCACGTCCTCCACATAGTTGACCTTCTCCCCCGCGACGCGCACGACGCGCGCCGGGATGCCGACGGCGGTGGCGTTGGGCGGGATCTCCTTGAGCACGACGGAGTTTGCCGCGACGCGGCTGTTGTCTCCGATGAGGATGGGCCCGAGCACCTTCGCGCCCGTGCCGATGAGCACGTTGTTGCCGATGGTGGGGTGCCGCTTGCCCACGTCCTTGCCCGTGCCGCCGAGGGTGACGCCGTGGTAAATGAGGCAGTCGTCCCCGATCTCGGCGGTCTCGCCGATGACGATGCCCATGCCGTGGTCGATAACGAGGCGCTTGCCGATCTTCGCGCCGGGGTGGATCTCGATCCCGGTGCGGCGGCGGCTGCGCTGGGAGATGAAGCGGGCGAGAAATTTCAGATTGTGCTCATAGCACCAGTGCGCCTTGCGGTGGCTGCGCACGGCCTTGAGCCCGGGGTAGAGCAGCAAAATCTCCAGCGTGGAGCGGGCGGCGGGGTCGCGCGCCTTGTAAGCGGATACCATTTCGCGCAGGTCGTTAAACATGGATGCAGTTCCTTTCTGTTCGTTCTCTCTATTCTATGCCGGAGAACCAACATCGAAAGCCCGCGCAAAGCAGCATAGCCCCTGCCCCTTTTCATAGAATCACCCGCCGGAGAGCGGGCAAAGAGAGTATAGCCGATTGCGCCCCCGCTGTCAAGCGCAGACCCGCCGTTTTGCGCGCGGGGAAGGGACGACCGCGTTGTATTTGCCTTGCAAAAGTGCGAAGGGGATGGTATACTGATTCAATGAAAGAACTCGCTGGAGGCCGTACTATGAAGGTCTGGCATGTAATCAAAAAAATCCTGTCCCTGCTGTTTGTCGCCGCGCTGGTTTTGAGCACCGGCTCGCTCTTTATGCAGAATTCTCCCGCCGCGCCTGTCGAGACGACGGAGGCGCAGAGCACGCAGGCGCCCGCCCCCGCGCCCGATGCCGAGGCGCCGCTGCCCGCCGGGACGCCGGGCGTTGAGGAGCCGCCGCTCGTCACCGAGACCCCCGCCCCGACGCCGGAGCCGGTGGTCATGGTGAGCCTGCTGGGGGAGGACTACCCCTCCGACACGGCGGTGCTCGATCTGAGCGGGCGCGGGCGTGACGCGATCCTCTCCGCCGCCGCGAGCCTGGGGCAGTTTCCCGCGCTCGAGCGCGTCGTGCTCGGAAGCGAGGGCGACGGCCTCGGCTGGGACGACATCGCCGCGATCCACAGCGCCGCGCCCGAGGCCGCGCTGGACTACGGCTTCACGCTCTACGGCACGAGCCAGAACCTCGCCAACGAGACCGTGAACCTCAGCCACGTCTCCGTGAGCGACAAGGGCGCGGCGGTGACGAAGGTGCTGCCCTATATGACGCGCTGCACCTATCTCGACATGGATAGCTGCGGCGTCGGGCATGAGGACATGTACGCCATCCGCAAGGCCTTCCCCGGCGTCAACGTCGTCTGGCGCGTGAACTTCAAGGGCTACAGCGTGCGCACGGACGCCGAGCGCATCCTTGCCTCGCGCCCCTCGGTGGCGGGTGAGCTGCAAGACGCGGACGTGACCGTGCTCAAATACTGCGACGGCTGCCGTTTCCTCGACCTGGGGCACAACGAGAGCCTGACCAACATCGAGTTCGTGCGCGGCATGCCGAAGCTTGAGGTCGCGGTCATCGCGATGAACCCGATCCGCGATTTGAGCCCGCTGGAGGACTGCCCGCATCTGGAGTATCTGGAGACGCAGACCACCAGCGTCACCGATTTGAGCCCCCTCGCCAACCTCAAGGAGCTGCGGCATCTGAACATCTGCAAGCTCGAGGGCTTGACGGACATTTCACCCCTGTACAACCTGCCCGACCTGCTGCGCCTGTGGATCGGCTGCGTCACGCCGATCCCCGCCGAGCAGGTGGCGAAGATGCAGGAGATCGCGCCCGACTGCGAGATCAACACCGAGGTCGCCGACCCCACCACCGGCAACTGGCGCGTCACGGGCTATATCCGCGTGAGCCTGCCGCTCTATTCCGACGTGGACTTTGAGCAGGAGGTCATGCACCCGCGCTATTACCGCCTGCAGGAGCAGTTCGGCTACCAGGACCAGGACTTCGCCTTCGCGAGGAACGATCCTCTGTACTGATAAAATATCCTTTTGCTTTGGAGCACACGATGAAGAGAGTATTTCTATTTCTGAGCCTGCTGCTCGCGCTGTGCCTTGCGGCCTGCGGGCAAGAGGCGGCGCAGAGCCCCGCGTCGGCGGAGCCGGTGGTGATCGGCGGCGTGGAATACGCGCCGAAGAGCACCACGGAGATCACCGCCGTCGTCACGAACGAGAGCATCCACGAGCTCGACGCGCTCTACCGGCTGCAAAGCGCCGATCTGAGCGGGAGCGACTGCCTTGAGGCGATCCTCGCCTGGCAGGCGGCGCACCCGGAGGTGAGCGTGCGCTACACGGTGCCGGTCGCGGACGGGCTCACGCTCGCAAACGACGCGGAAACGCTCGACCTCTCCGCCCTGCCGCGCGAGGCGCTGGAGGAGGCGGTGCTGACGCTCAAGTACCTGCCCGCCCTGCGGGAAGTCCGGCTCGGCCTGCTGGAGGACGCCTCCGTGGCGGAGCTCGTTGGCGCGCAGTACCCGGCGCTCGCGGTGAGCTTCACGCCCTGCTGGCGCGGGGAGGCGCTCGAGCTCGACACGCAGACGCTCGACCTGCGGGGCGTCTCGACCTACGACGCGCGCGTGATCGCGGGCTGGATGGCGCAGATGCCATCCCTTCGCCGGGTAGAGCTGGGCAGCTTCGACGCCGAAGCCCCCGCCGTCGCGTGGGAGACGCTTGCCGCGATGCAGCAGGCGGCGCCGCAGGCGGAGTTTTCCGCCGCCTTCACGCTCTACGGCAAGGAGCTGACGCTCGAGACCGAGGAGCTTGACCTCAACCACATCAGCATCCCCGACCAGGGCGCGCTGGTGAAGAAGGTCACGGCCTGTATGCCGAGGCTGAAATATCTCGACATGGACTTCTGCGGCGTGGACGATGAATATATGGCGGAGATCCGCGACAGCCTGCCCAACACAGAGGTGGTCTGGCGCGTCTGGTTCGGCACGGGCTACACCGTGCGCACGGACGTGACGCGCATCCTGGCCTCCAACCCCGGCATCGGCGGCGAGCTGAGCCCGGTGAACACCCACGCGCTGAAATACTGCACCAAGGTCAAATACCTCGACCTGGGGCACAATTCCTATCTCGGCAACCTCGACTTCTGCGCCTATATGCCGGAGCTGGAGTCGCTGGTCATCGCCCTGTCGGACGTGAGCGATCTGAGCCCGCTGGCAAACTGCCCGCATCTGAGCTATGCCGAGCTGCAGACCAGCGCGCTCAACGACCTGCGCCCGCTGTCCGAGCTGCACGAGCTCAAGGCGCTGAACATCTGCTACAACTTCTCGCTCACGGACATCACGCCGCTCTACGGGCTGACCCAGCTTGAACGGCTGTGGATCGGCTGCCTCGACCCGGTGCCGCCCGAGCAGGTGGAGGAGATGCAGCGCCGCGCCCCGGGCTGCACCATCAACACCACGGATCTCGACCCCACCCGCGAGGAGTGGCGCTGGGACGGCTCCTATGACGACGGGCACCTCAAGCCCGCCGCCTCCTATGAGAAGCTGCGCGCGGACATGGAGTATGACCGCGCGCCGTACAGCTACGCCTACATCCGCAACGACCCGCTTTACGCGCCCCACGGGCAGGGCGATAACCGGACGCCGCCCGAGTGGTTCCTGACGCAGGACGCGATCCCCTACGATTTCGGGCAGGTCGAATAAAAACGGGGCTTCCCGGGAGACGGAGATGAAGAAAGCGACAAAATTTGCGCCGCTCTGGATGCTGGCGGCGGCGCTGCTGTGCCTGCTGGCGCTGCTTATCGCAAGCCCGGAGACCGCGGAGGCCCCGCCGACGCAGAGCGCCGCGCCGACGGCTTTCCCGACACCGGAGGGGCTTCGCCTCGCCGTCGCCTCGGACACGCATCTGGACCCGGCCAACACGGACAAGCAGAGCGGCCTCGGCGAGACGGCCTATAACATGGAGCTCGCGGACGCGCTGCTCTATGACGCGCGCGAACAGGGGGCGAAGCTCCTGCTGCTGACGGGCGATCTGTGCAACAGCGGCAGACGCCCGAAGCACGAGGCGCTGGTCGAAAAGCTGCGCGCGGCGGAGGCGGAGGGGCTCACGGTCTTTGTCCTGCCCGGGAACCACGATCTCGCGCCGATCACACAGACGGAGTTTGCCGCGCTCTACGCCGAGTTCGGCTATGACGAGGCGTACAGCCGCGACGCCGCTTCTCTGAGCTACTGCGTCATGCGGGACGAGCTGATGCTTCTGATGATGGACACGGCGGGCTACGGCGTCGCGGCGCTCGACCTGGAAGGCGCGCCGACGCGCACGGACAGCTACGCCTTTCTCAGCGAGGAGACCCTGCGCTGGGCACAGACGATGCTGCAAAGCGCGCGGGAGCTTGGGCTTCCGGTGCTGGCGGCGGGGCATTACAATCTGCTCCCGGAGATCAGCCGCACGGAGAACACGGGCTATTACGTCGAAAACGGCGAGCGCTTCGCCGCGCTTCTGCGGCAATACGGGTGCAAGCTCTATCTGAGCGGGCACATGCACCTGCGCGCGGTCTACGAGGAGGAGGGGCTCACCGAGCAGCTCACCGAATGTCTGATCGCTTACCCGACGGGCTACACCGTGCTCGACCTCACGGCGGAGAACCTGCGCGTCACGCCGCGGCGGGTGGACGTGGAGAGCTGGGCGGCGGCGACGGGGCAGAGCGACCCGGTGCTCCTCGGCTTTGAAAGCTGGCAGCGGCAGGGGCTGCGAAGCGAGTGCCGCGAGACCGTGGAGATCATGGTACAACGAAATCCCCTCGGCGAAGGGGAGAAGGAGAGCGCGATCCGATTTTTCGACGCCGTCATGAGCGCCTACTGGGACGGCAGCATCGCCGCGCGGCGCGAAGAGCTCAAGGGCATGGAGGGCTACGGCGCCTTCTTCCGCGCCGCCGAGGGCTTCAGCTACGGCTGGTGGCTCAAGGATCTCCTCGACACCGCCTCCCCAAAGCTCGCGGGCTTTACGATCCGTCTTTGAAAAAATGGTGATGTGAATCATCACATCACCCGATTTGCGTTTTGAGGAGAACGGCTCAAAACTCACGACTTAAAACTGGGGCTGTGAAAAAACGGAGTTTTTTCACAGCCCCATCTGTTATTCTAAGCCGAGCAGCAGCCCGACGAGCCGAACGAGCAGCGCCGCGCACCAGGCGATGCCGCACTGCAATCCCTATCACGGCGAAATCTCGCGCGCGGTTTTTTTCACAGCGCCCCTTTCGCTTTGGGCGCGGGGCTGGTATAATGGAGCCATCACACAGGAGAGATGCACGATGGAGAAACGCATTCACAGACAAGTGCTCCTTTTTCTTTACTGCCTGCTGACGGCGGTGGTGACGATCACGCTTTGCTCCCGCAGCTCGCCCATTTATCCCCTCAACGACTGGGACGACACCAACTGCTTTTTCACCGTGGGCAAGGCCATGATGAACGGGCGGGTGCTGTACCGGGACATATATGAGCAGAAGGGCGCGCTGCTCTACTTCCTCTACGGTCTTGGCTGGCTCGTGTCGCGGCGCGACTTTCTCGGCGCCTGGGGGCTGGAAATACTCTGCTTTGCCGCCTTCCTGCGCACGGCGGCCTCCACGGCGGAAAAACGCGGCTGTCTGCGCGGCTTCTGCCTGTTGATGCCGGGCCTTGCGGCGATCCTCTGCAGCAGCTATTCCTTCTTCCTCGGCGGCAGCGCGGAGGAGATCGCCCTGCCCTTCCTCTATCCGGCGCTGCACGTCTTCCTCACGACGGAGGACGAGCGCGGTCTGCCCCCGTCGCGGACGATCGTGCTGCTGGGGGCGCTCGCGGGCTGCGTGCTCTGGATCAAGTACACGCTGCTGGGGCTGTACGTGGGTTACGTGCTCTATATCGCGCTGCGGCTGCTCGTGCGGCGGGAATTCAGGGCGCTCGGCCGTGCGTCGGGCTGCTTCGTGCTGGGCGCGGCGCTCGCTACGCTGCCCTGGCTTTTGTACTTCGGCGCGAACGGCGCGGTCGCAGACTGGTTAGAAGCCTACTTTTTCAACAACATGAGCCGCTATTCCGCCCTCACGCCGGAGTTGGGGCGACTCGCCTTCCTGCGGGAGCATATCGGCCACGCCCTTGCCTGGAACGGGCGCACGAGCCTGCTGATCGCCTTCGGGGCGCTCTCGGTGCTGCTCGGGCGGCGCGGATGGGGCGGCAAGGCGGGCTATCTGCTGATGCTGCTCTCGGCGCTGCTGCTCCCCTTC
>CAJOFI010000026.1 GCA_905233595.1 uncultured Oscillospiraceae bacterium
AGCCAGCCCTCTTGCCTCCCCCTCTGGGGGAGGTGCCCCAGTGCTTGCACTGGGGCGGAGAGGGTCTGCCACGTCGCACAAGCCCTCTCAGTCACCGCCGCAAGCGGCGGCGACATCTCCCCCTCTGGGGAAGCCAAGAGATGCGCACCGCGCCGCATATCATCCTGAGACCGTCTTTGCAGGCACAAATTTACAGATTTCTAACAGACCGCCTTGCATAGCTGTGATACAATAGAACAAAACAAAATCGGAGCCCTGTGAAAAGGCTCCGATTTCGGGAAGGAAGAAAGAAGAAAAAAACAGTAGAAGGAGACTGCGACAGGCGCGCAGACTACTCCCGACCTGGCACCCACGGGGGGATTCGAACCTCTGACCTGCCGCTTAGGAGGCGGCCGCTCTATCCTGCTGAGCTACGTGGGCATATCTTCTATGCTGTTTATTCTACCGCAAAAATGGGATTCTGTCAACTTTATCTATATAAAATCTATAGATGCCCGTGAACGGAAGGTCTTTTTATGCTGAAACTCAAGGATATCAAGAAAAACTACACAGTCGGCGACCAAACGGTGCAGGCGCTCAAGGGGATCGACCTGTCGTTTCGCGAGAATGAGTTCGTCGCGATCCTGGGGCACTCCGGCTGCGGCAAGACGACGCTGCTGAACATCATCGGCGGGCTTGACCAGTACAGCTCCGGCGACCTGGTCATCAACGGCAAGTCCACCAAGAATTTCACCGACGCCGACTGGGACGCCTACCGCAACCACTCCATCGGCTTCGTGTTCCAGTCCTATAACCTCATCCCGCATCAGACGGTGCTCTCGAACGTGGAGCTTGCGCTCACGCTCTCGGGTGTCCCGGCCTCGGAGCGGCGCGCGAGAGCCACCGAGGCGCTCCAAAAGGTGGGGCTTGGCGACCAGCTCAACAAGAAGCCCAACCAGATGTCCGGCGGGCAGATGCAGCGCGTGGCGATCGCCCGCGCCCTCGTGAATAACCCCGACATCCTCCTCGCCGACGAGCCGACCGGCGCGCTCGATTCCGACACCTCGGTGCAGATCATGGACATTCTGCGCGAGATCGCGAAGGACAAGCTCATCATCATGGTCACGCACAACCCCGAGCTTGCCGAGGGCTACGCCAGCCGCATCATCCGCCTCAAGGACGGGCGCATCGTGGGCGACAGCGACCCCTTTGACGCGCCGGACGACGCGCAATCGGGGAAGAAGCTGAAAAAGCCCTCCATGAGCTTCTTCACCGCCCTCGCCCTGTCCACGAACAACCTCATGACCAAGAAGGCGCGCACCCTGCTCACCGCCTTCGCCGGGAGCATCGGCATCATCGGCATCGCGCTCATCATGTCGCTCTCCAACGGGATACAGAACTATATCGACAAGGTGCAGGAGGATACGCTCTCGAGCTACCCGATCACGATACAGGCCGAGAGCGTGGACATGACGAGCCTCATGACCTCGCTTATGGGCGTGCGGGCGGACAACAACGGCTCACGCCACGAAAAGGACGCGGTGTATTCCAGCTCCGTCATGTACGACATGGTCAATTCCCTCGTCGCGGCGGATATGGAGACCAACAACCTCAAGGCCTTCAAGGAATACATCGAGGACGAAAACAGCGAGATCGGGCAGTATATCAGCTCCGTGCAGTATTCCTACAACGTGGACATCATGCCCTACGCCGAGGACAGGAACGGGCACGTCGCGAAGACCGACGCCACCGAGGTCATGCAGAGCGCCATGGCCGCCGCCTTCGGGGGCGACTACTCGGGCTATTTCTCCACCTACGGGCAGATGTTCAGCAACATGGACGTGTGGATCGAGATGCTGCCCGGCGAGCACGGGGAGCTTATCAACCCCCTGCTCGAAAAGCAGTACGACATCCTCTACGGGCACTGGCCAGAGCGCTATAACGAGGTCGTGCTGGTGGTGGACGAGAACAACGAGATCTCCGACCTCGTGCTCTACTCCCTCGGCCTCAAGGCGAACGAGGAGATTTCGAGCAACATGGAGCTTTTCATGGCGCAGGAGGCGATGGAGACCGAGGAGGAGAGCTGGAGCTATGAGGAGCTCTGCGATATGTCCTTCCGCTATATCTACCCCGCCGACAAGTACCAGCTTGACGGGGAGACGGGGGAGTATATCGACCTGAGCGCCGAGGAGCTGGGGCTGCGCACGCTCTACAGCAACGGCCTTGAGATCAGGATCGTCGGCGTCGTGCGGCAGAACTCCGACGCGCTCTCCGGCATGCTCTCCGGCGCGGTAGGCTATACCCACGCGCTGGTGGAGGAGATCATGGCCGAGGCCGAGACGAAGGAGCTTGTCAAGCGCCAGCTCGAAGACCCCGAGCACGAGGTCTTCAACGGCCTGCCCTTCCTCGACAAGGAGGACGAGGCGCTGACCAGGACCCGCAAAATCAACGCCGCGAAGGACTATCTCCGAGACGCGGACGAGGAGACCGTCGCGGACATCTACGTCAAGTTCATGAGCGAGCCGGAGGACTCCTATGTCCAGGAGCTCATCGACGAGCAGATGGAGGGCACGACGCGCGAGGACATCGAAAAGCTCGTGACGGAGTATTACCCGGAGTACAGCTCCATGCTCGACAAGATGGACGACGACACGCTCAACACCTACATGAGCCAGATGATCGCCCAGCAGGTGAAGGAGCAGTACGCCGTCGAGATGCGCAGGCTCTACGAGGCGCTGCCGGACAGCGAGCTTGCGGAGAATTTCGCCATGCTCTCGCTGGAGGACGAGGACTATCTCTGGATCTACAGCAACGCCATGCCGCCGGTCTACTCTTCCACGACCCTCAAGGACACGCTCAAGAAGCTCGGCTACGTCGATCTCGAGAGCCCCAGCACCATCAGCATCTACGCCTCGACCTTCGAGGATAAGGACGCCATCGCCGACGCCATCCGCGCGTATAACGACTCGGTGGACGAGGAGGATGAGATCAGCTATACCGACATGGTGGCGCTGCTGATGAGCTCAATCACGAACATCATCAACGTCATCAGCTACGTGCTGATCGCCTTCGTCGCGATCTCGCTCGTGGTGTCGTCCATCATGATCGGCATTATCACCTATATCAGCGTGCTCGAGCGCACGAAGGAGATCGGCATCCTCCGCGCCATCGGCGCGTCGAAGAAGGACGTCTCCCGCGTCTTCAACGCCGAGACCTTCATCATCGGCTTTACCGCGGGCGCCATCGGCATCGGCATCACCCTGCTGCTGAACATCCCGATCAACGTCATCGTCCACGATCTGACCGGCATCATGTCGCTCAAGGCCTCGCTCCCCTGGGCGGGGGCAGTCGGTCTCGTGCTTATCAGCGTCCTGCTGACCTTCATCGCGGGGCTGATCCCCTCCGGCCTCGCGGCGAAGAAAGACCCCGTGGAGGCGCTGAGAACGGAATAGTGCTGAAAACGAAAAACTGAAAACGTGGCTGTGAAAAATAACATTTTTCACAGCCACGTTTTCATATCGCTTCGATTTCTTTGATGTTGTATTCGTTTCCTGTCACGAGGAAGGTGTTGCCGCTCTGGCAGTAGGGGCAGATCTTTTTATAGACCACGGTGGGGTAGGTGTTGCCGCAGTCCTGGCAGTAGGTGACGGCGGGGAGCATCTCGATTTTCAGCTCCGTCTCCTGGAAATGCTCGGTCTTGGCGCGGGCGTACTGCCAGAAATCCCGGAGGTACTCGGGGATGATGCCGCTGACCTCGCCGACCTCCAGCGTGATGGAGCCGACCTTCTTGAGATCGTTCTCCACCATGAGCTTTTCCACCGTGTCGATCACGTAGTAAATGGTTCCGAGCTCGTGCATCTTCAGCCCTTGCGAATGATGTTCACGGCCTTCCTGCCCACGTTCTTGAGCAGGGCGCCGACCTTGTCCTCGCTGCGGATCATGTTCGAGGCCTCGGGCACGTCGCGCTCAAGACGGATCGCGTCGAACATGCACTTGGTCGTGCACAGGCCGCAGCCGATGCACTTGTTCTGGTCCACCACGCTCACGCCGCAGCCGAGGCAGCGGCTGGCCTCGGTCTTGACCTGCTCCTCGGTGAAGGTGAGGCGATCGTGCTCGAAGCTTCTGGCCTTCGCCGGATCGTGCACGATCTCCTGGCGGGCGGGACGGTCAAAGCAGTCCACGTCGAGGCGGAGGTTGTTCTTGTCCAGCTCGTAGAACTCACGCAGGTTGCGCGAAATGGTGAGGCTCTGCCCATCCTGCACGAAGCGGTGCAGGGACTCGGCGCCCTCGCGGCCTGCCGCGATCGCGTCGATGGCGAACTTCGGGCCGGTGTACACGTCGCCGCCGACGAAGATGTCGCTCTGCGCGGTCTGGTAGGTGACGGGATCGGCCACGGCTCAGCCCTTCTTGCCGATCTCAAGCGCGCCAACGTCCAGCTTGCCCCAGTCGATGCTCTGACCGACGGCGGCGAGGACGGAATCGACCTCGATGGTCTCAAACTCCCCGGTGCCGACGGGCTGACGGCGACCCTTCGCGTCCGGCTCGCCCAGCTCCATGCGCTCGACCTTGAGGGCGCTGACCTTGCCGTTTTCGCCGAGAATCTCCACGGGGGCGCTCAGGAAGCAGAACTTCACGCCCTCGGCCCTGGCCTCCGCGATCTCCTCCTTGTCGGCGGGCATCTCGTCCTCACCGCGGCGGTAGACCACATAGGTCTCCGCGCCGAGGCGCAGCGCCGTGCGGCACACGTCCATCGCGACGTTGCCGCCGCCGATGACCGCGCACTTCCTGCCGAGCTCGGGCTTGCCGCCAAGGTTCACCTCGCGCAGGAACTGCACGCCGCCGTACACGCCGACAAGCTCCTCGCCGGGGATGTTGAGCTTTGCGCTGTTCTGCGCGCCGATGGCGACGTAGAAGCCCTTGTAGCCCTGCCGGCGCAGCTCCTCGATGGTAATATCCTTGCCGATCTCGGTGTTCATCCGGAAGTGGACGCCCATCATCTCGAGCACCTCGATCTCGCCCTTGAGGGCGCTGCGATCCAGGCGATAGCTGGGGATGCCCATGACCAGCATGCCGCCGGGGGCGGGGTTGCGGTCAAAGACGGTGACGTTTACATAACCCATGCGGGCAAGGTAGTAGGCGCAGCTCAGACCCGCGGGACCGGCGCCGATGATGGCGATCTTCTCCTCGTAATCCTTGTCGATGGGGCGGCGGCGGATCTTATCGGGGACGTAGCGCTCGGCGCTCTTGAGATCCTGCTCGGCGATGAACTTCTTGATCTCGTCGATGGCGAGCGCCTTGTCCAGCGCGCCGCGGGTGCAGGCGTCCTCGCAGCGGCGGTTGCAGACGTAGCCGCAGACGGAGGGGAAGGGGTTGTCCTGCTTGATGAGCTTGAGCGCGTCAAGATAGCGCCCATCCTTGGCGAGCTTGATGTAGCCCTGGATGGCGATGTGCGCGGGGCAGGCGGTCTTGCAGGGGGCGGTGCCGCTCTCGTGGCAGTTCTTGCGATTGTCCGCGACGTAGTTGCGGTTCCACTTGTCCTCGCCCCACTTGAAGCCGTTGGGAAGCTCCTGCTTGGGATAGCTCACCTCGCCCTGCTTGGTGCAGAGCTTCTGCCCCAGCTTCACAGCACCGGCGGGACAGACTTCGACGCACTTGCCGCAGGCGACGCAGGCCTCCTTGTCCACGTGGGCGCGGTAGGCGGAGGCGGAGAGGTTGGGGGTATTGAAAAGCTGGCTCGTGCGCAGCGCAAAGCCCACGCCGAGATCGCAGTTACAGAGGCCGAAGACCTTGTTCACGCCGTCGATGTTCGTGACCTGGTGGACGTAGCCGTTGTCCTCGGCGCGCTGGCAGATCTGCAGCGCCTCTTCCTTGGTGATGTAATGACCCTTGCCGGTCTCCACAAGATAGGTGGCGAAGTCGCCGAGACCGATGCAGCAGTCGTCCTGGATCTCGCCGGAGCCCTCACCCTTGGCGCGGCGGGCGTTGCGGCAGGAACAGTAGCCGACGGAGTACTTGCCCTCGTACTTGTCCAGCCAGTGGGAGATATGCTCGATGGGAAGGCTCTCGCGCTGCATGGAAATGGCCTTCTCCACGGGGATAACGTGTATGCCTACACCGGCGCCGCCGGGCGGGATCAGATGCGTCTTGCCGGCGAGGGGCAGATAGGTCATCAGATCAAACTGCTCGCCGATCTCGGGGTGCTTCTCGAACTGCCAGGGCACCATGTTCGTCATCTCCGCGATGCCGGGGACGAACTGCTGCACGTAGTAGGTCTTCTTGTGCTCGGGGTTTTCCCAGTGGTACTCGACCGCACCGGTCAATGCGGCCTTCTCCAGCAGCTCCTCGACGTGCTTGGGGTCCTTGCCCGTGAGCTTTGCGATCTCCTCAAGGGTCTTGGGCTGGCGGCGCCCCATCTTGAGCATGATCTCCGCCTGCTCGTCGCTCTCCAGGGCGACGTCCAGCAGGATGTATTCGGGATCGGTCTCCGTCAGCTTTTTGAGGCCGTACTTGTAGGGGAGGCGGTCGGTGATCATTTTACCGAGCTCAAACAGAATCTCTCTTGCCATAAACACTCTCTCCTTTTTTATATTTCCGTTTTACGTGATGTTTGCACAAAGAACCACGTTAATTCTATCACAGCTCTTCCAAAAAGTCACTATACAATTCCCGACATTTTGCCGAATTTTGCGCGTTCCGCCGTGCGCGGAAGGGCGCTTGACGGAAAGGCCGGAGTGCGGTATAGTAAGAAAGCTTTTGAAGCCATACGAAAGAATTCGAGGAAACGTGATGGAAGAAATTATCAGACAATTGGCGGAGGAGCTTCAGCAGAAGCCGGAATATATTGAGAACGTGATCCGCCTTTTGGAGGAGGGGAACACCATCCCCTTCATCGCCCGCTACCGCAAGGAGCTGCACGGCTCCATGGACGACACGACCCTGCGCGAGCTGGAGACGCGCCTGCAATATCTGCGCGGATTGCAGGAGCGGCGACAGAGCGTTCTCGGCTCCATCGAGGAGCAGGGCAAGCTCACGGAGGATTTGAGGGCTGCGATCCTCGCGGCAAAGACCCTCGCGGAGCTTGAAGACCTCTACCGCCCCTATAAGCAGAAGCGCCGCACCAGAGCGACGATCGCAAAGGAAAAGGGGCTCGACGGCCTCGCCGAGACACTCTTCGCCCAGAAGCGGGACTGCCCCGCGCCCGAGGAGGAGGCGCGGAAATACGTGAACGCCGACAAGGGCGTGGGCAGCGTGGAGGAAGCCCTCGCCGGGGCGAGCGATATTATCGCCGAGCGCATCAGCGACGACGCCGCGATCCGTGCGAGCCTGCGCAGACTCGTGGAGCGCGTCGGGGAGCTGAGGAGCTGCGCTGCGACGGAGG
>CAJOFI010000027.1 GCA_905233595.1 uncultured Oscillospiraceae bacterium
ACCGGCTGCGCATCCACGGCCGGGTGCAGAGCCGCCGCTACCTCAAGCTCAGCGACGAGGGCAGCACCGAGCGCACCGCCTACGAGGTCAGCGTCCTCGACGCCGGTTTAGCGCCTGGCGCATAGGATTACGCGCTAAAACGGGCACTAGTTTTGTCGAAGGTCTTGACGGTCTGCGGGAAATAGATTATGTTAACCGCAGGAGGTGGTTCCATGAAACGATCACAGGTGCTCGCGCTGCTGCTGGCGGTGCTGGGTCTGCTCGCGTCGAATCTGCGGCTGCAGTACCGCGTGACGGTGAACGGCGCGGCGCTGCCCGGGACTTACAGCGCCGCCGTCCTGCGCGAGGGCAAGCGGGCAGCCTCGGAGGCGGCGGAGGAGATCCTGCGCTGGGAGGCGAAGCTACCGCAGACGGAGACGCGGGCGCGGCTCTCCTTCCGCCGCGCCGGGAACGACACGCGGGCGCTGACCTCGGCGCTGTTGCAGGGGGTCTCGGGCGTGACGCGGGCGGACGCGGTCTACGTCAACGGCGTGCGCCTCGGCGTCGTCCCGGACGGGGAGACGCTCTGCGGGCGTCTGCGCGAGGCGATCCGGGAGCGGATGCCGCTTACTGCGGTCTCCGGCGGCATCAGCGGGCAGCTCGCGCTCAGGCGCGTCTACACCCGCGCCGACAGCAGCGCGTCCTACGAGGAGATGCTGCGCCTCATCACCGGCCTCGCCCCGGTGATCTACCTCGACCAGAGCGGTAAGCTCGCCTGATCGGTTTTCAGTTTTTAGTATTGGCATCTGAAAAAGCTGCTTTGAAAACCTGCGGTTTTCAAAGCAGCTTTTTCACTGGGAAGAGAAGACCCATTTTTTCTGGATCGTGTAGCTTGCGAGGAAGAGCAGCGCGTCCACGCAGATTTTGATGCCGGTGGAGAGCGCCGGGGCGGAGACGCCGAAGAGGCGGTCGAGCAGCGTCACAAGCCCCGCCGAGCAGAGCATGATCGGCAGCGCAAGGCAGTAATAGCGCAGCAGCGCCTTCCCGTAGCCGCCCCGGTTTTGAAACACCAGGCGGTTATTCGCGTTGAAGTTAAAAAACGAGGAAACCGCCCGCGCAAGCGCGGTGCACACGAGATCGGCAAAGCCGCCGAGCCTTGCGGCCAGCAGGGTCTTGAGCAGCCAGAAGAGCCCGTTGTCCACGACCCAGGAGGCCACGGAGCTGACAGAATACTTCAACAATTGCAGATACTTTCGCATGCCTATTTGAACTTCGCCTTCATCATGATTTTGAAAATGCGCCAGGAGTCCTTGACCGCGTTGTAGTGGGAGCTGTAATCCTCCGGGTCGTAGACGGTCTGGATGGGCTGCTCGAGAAAGACGATGCCGCGCTTTTTCATTTGCAGCAGCATATTCGTCTCATACTCGAAGCGCTCCCCCTCCATCTCGACGAAGCGGGGCAGGAACTGCCTGGGGATCGCGCGCAGACCGGTCTGCGTGTCGGAGATGGTGATGCCGTAGAAGAGCTTGAACATACGGTTGGTGGTCTTGTTCCCCGCGACGCTGCGCGGCGGGACGCCGGGCTGGTCAAAGTCCCGGCAGCCGAGCACCACCTTGTCCCCCGCCTCGAGCATGCGCTCGGCGCAGGCCACAATGTCCGGCAGCAGGTGCTGGCCGTCGCCGTCGATGGTGATGACGCCCGCAAGCTCAGGCGCATGGCGCATGACGTGGGTGAAGGCGGTCTTGAGCGCGCGCCCCTTGCCCTTGTTGACGCCGTGGTGCAGCACCGTGCACTGGCTGTGCCGCGCCGCCTGCTCAAAAAACTTCTGGTGCGCCTCGTCGCTTCCGTCGTCCACGATGACGATGTGCTCAAAGCCGTCGGCGATGAGCCCGTCCACTACGGCGGAAAATTTCTGATCCGGGTTCAGAGAGGGCAGCACCACCGCCACAGTCTCCCGGCAGGATCGCTTTTTCTCCATGCTCAGCGCTCCGTTCTCGCGTTCTCCACCGTGACGGCGAGAATACTGTCCCCGAAGTCCTGCGCGACGATGGTCAGACCGTCAAACTCGTGCAGCATGCCGTTGTCGCCCTTGTTGGGATAGACGACCGTGGTCTCGGTGGTAACGTCCAGAATGTAGACGCCGCCGCCGACGTTGATGGCGCTGTTGAGCGTCGCCCCGTTGAACTCATAGTTCTTGGTGTGCGCCCAGCCGTAACCGTCCTCCGCCATTTTAAGGCGCTGCTCCAGATCGCTGCCCGGGATCAGATAGGGCTTGAGCCGCCCGATGGCGGTGTTGAACTCGCCGGTGGCCGCGCTGAAATGCTTGTACTCGTCGGAGAAGCCGATGGCGAAGGCCTCCAGCCGCGCCCAGGTTTCGGGGTCGGGCTGCTTGATATACTGCATATCGTCCTTCGTCTCGTCGTAGACGAAGACGTTGCCGTCCTCATCGTAGATGACCGGCTCGAGCGCGCCGAAGAGGTTCTCCACCTCGTAGGTGACCTTGGTGGGCAGCCCCTCATACTTGCTGTAATAGGGCTTGAGCACGTCAAACTCGATGCCGCGCTGCACGATGTACTCCTCCCCGACGGGGATATCGTTGATGCGCACGGTGTAGGTCTCGGGCGCGGTGACCTTGAGGGAGGTATAAAAGCCCGTCACGTAGAACTCATTGCTCTTGACGATCCAGGGGATCTGATTGTCGGGCACGGTGCCGCGCTTGCTCTCGTCGCGCACGACGACAGCCTTGCCCACGAGGTTCTTGCCGCAGATCAGGTCATATTCTACGAAGCCCGATTCGTTGGTGCTGCCGGGGCGGCGGCGATAGCTCCAGTCGCCCTGGAGCATCTCCTGCACGATCTGCACGCACTCCTCGTTGCTCTGGAACTCATGGGGCAGCGCGGCCACAGTCTGGGCGATGCCCTGGTCGAAGACGTTGGCCTTGAGCTGCTCGATATAGACGTCCATGATGCCCTCCGGCTCGACCGGGTCGATCGTCTTGGCGTATTCCCACAGGCGGGAGAGGCCGAAGACGATCACCGTCCCGAGCACGAGGATATAGACGAGCAGGAACGCGGCGTAAACGCCGGCGCCGTGGGTATTTTTCTTCTTTTTTCTCGCCATTTCGTCACGCCTCCTCAGGAATTGACATGCTCAGCGTCGCTCTCCAGCGCGCGGATCAAAAAGGCGTCCGGGAGCTGGCGGGCCACGCCGTTGGCGGAGGAGCTGCTGTTGAGGTACTCGCCGTAGCAGTACACGCTGGAAGAGGAGCCGCCGTCGAGGTTGCAGGCGTTGATCGCGCCGTAATCGGCCATGATGCGGGCAAGGTCGGTATAGGTCGCGCCGATGCTGTGCACCTGGCGGCCGTCGATGACCAGCATCAGGATCGCGCCGTCCGCCCGCTGGCCGATGGCGGTGCGGGGATTGACGCCGCTGGGGATCTTGGCGGAATCGGTGACGTTGCCGTTGATGATGAGCACGGGGCCGAAGCTGACGCCGTCGGTGATGTTCGTGTTGAGCGCGTCCTGTAGCGTGTAGTAGCCGACGTGGAGCCTGCCCTCTCTGTCGATCCCGACGAAGGCGTCCGCGCCGTAGCCGGAGTTGATGACCTGGCCGCCCAGGATCGTGAGGCCGTCGGGCGTATCGCCGCTGCCGCCGCCGTTGACATCCACATAGGCGCCGCCGTTGATGCCGCCGACCGCCCCGTACTGCTTGCACATCTGCTCAAGCGTGAGGCCGGAGCCGCTGCCCACCGCCGCGCCGACAAAGACGCGCATCGGGTCGCGCACGATGATCATGTGCCCGACGTAGCCGGTGCCGCGGATATCCTCGATGATGATGCCGTCGCCGTCCTCGTCGATGAGGCCGTAGGCGTCGGGAACCGGCCCCTCGCTCTCGTCCACGGTCTCCTCCGCGCTTGCAAGGCTGATGAGGGAGGCGTCGAACTCCTCCTCCACGTGCTGGTTGCGCGTGGCCTTGATGGCGTTTGCCTCCTCCTCGGTGAGGAAGATGTTGGGCACCCAGGTAAAGCGCCGCGTCTCAAACATAGTCATGGCGAAGGTATTGCGCATCGTCTCGGAAGGCCCTCTGAGCAGCACGTACTCCAGCCCCAGCCCGCCGAGACCGGCCATGATGCCCGTCGCGACCAAAAAGCCGAAGATGCGGTTGAGAATGCGGACTCTCGCCTTGCGCTTCGCCTTTCTGCGGCGGCGCTCGCGGAGCTTCTCCTCCATCTCCGGGTTCAGCTCATCCAGATCAAACTCGTTATTCTTCATGTACAGATCCTCTTTATACTGTATAGCACTGAAATATACAGGGGGATTGTAACATAGTGTTAGCAGCTTTGCAAGACTTTTGTCAGAATTTAATAGTTCCGACAAAAAACAGCCCCGACAGCGCAGCCCGGACGCGCCGCAATCTGTCGTTGCTTGCGGCGCTTTGCTGTGCTATGATGATCCCAACAAATCGGAGAATGGGGAGGTATCCTATGAAACTCTTATTTATCATCGGGGATGCTGCTGTCGGAAAAATGACCGTTGGTCAGGAGCTGATGAAGATAACGGAATTAAGGCTCTTTCACAATCACATGACCATCGAACCCGTGATAGAGATTTTCGGCAGATACGACGGTAAGACGATCTCAGAAATACGAGACGTTGTTTTCAAGAATTACGCAGCTTCCGAAAACTATGGAATGATTTTTACATTGATGATGGATTTTGATATGCCCTCAGAATGGGAGTATCTTGAACACGTCAAGGGTATATTTGAACCGTATGGAACAGACTTCTATTACGTTGAACTGATTGCTCCGCAAGAGATCAGGCTAAAAAGAAACCGTTCAGAAAACAGGCTGAAAAACAAGGCGTCTAAAAGAGATATAGAGACTTCAAATCAGCGTTTAATCCATGATGACGAACAGCACAGATGCGTCAGTTATGAAGGCGAGTTTGCTTTTGACAACTATCTCAGAATCGATAATTCTGATAAAGAGCCTGACGAAGTGGCAAGAATGATTCAGGAAACCTTTCAGCTATAAGGATCGATTTGTCGAGTTATCAAACCAAGGGCGAGGCGATGACCTTGCCCTCTTCTTTGACAAATACGGTATTATGCCGAATCACATCCACCTGTTGCCGCAGATCGAGGAGGAGCGGGCGATTCGTGAATCGCCCCTACAGGAACCGGGAAAGTGATCGCTGCTCGATAAAATGATCATAAAAATGAACAGCAGCAAACAAATCCATAGTCTATATCCAGATTTGGAAATATGGCAGCGCTCCTATCACGACCACATTATCCGCAATGAAACGGACTACCGCATGATCTGGGAGTACATCGACACGAACCCGGTCAAATGGGCGTTGGATCGGTATTTCATGCGCCCGGAACGCATAGGATGATGCCTGTGCGAACAATTTACGAAAAGAAAAACTCCCCGGATGAAGATCCGGGGAGCTTCTTGTTGGCTTGTAACGACTTAGGCCTTGCGGACGGAGTCGATGTGACGGGTGAGGTCGAGCATCTTGTTGGAGAAGCCCCACTCGTTGTCGTACCAGGCGACGAGCTTAACGAAGTGCTCGTTCAGGGCGATACCGGCCTTGGCGTCGAAGATGGAGGTGTGGACATCGGTACGGAAGTCGGAGGAGACGACCTCGTCATCGACGTACTCGAGAACACCCTTCATGGGGCCTTCGGCAGCGGCCTTGACGGCGGCGCAGATCTCGGCGTAGGTGGCGGCCTTCTCGAGACGGAAGGTCACGTCAACAACGGACACGTCCGGAGCGGGGATACGCATGGACATACCGGTGAGCTTGCCGTTGAGCTCGGGGATGACCTTGCCGACAGCCTTGGCAGCGCCGGTGGAGGAGGGGATGATGTTGTTGTACAGGGAGCGGGCGCCGCGCAGATCCTTCTTCTTGGGGAAGCCGTCAACGATGGCCTGGGTGGCGGTGGAGGCGTGAACGGTGGTCATGAGGCCTTCGACAACGCCGAAGTTGTCATTGATGACCTTGCTCAGAGGAGCCAGGCAGTTGGTGGTGCAGGAGGCGTTGGACACGAACTGCATGTCGGGGGTGTACTTGTCGAGGTTGACGCCGCAGACGAACATCGGGGTATCGTCCTTCGCGGGGCCGGACATGATGACGACCTTGGCGCCGGCATTGATGTGAGCCTGGGCCTTCTCCTTGGTCAGGTACACGCCGGTGCACTCGAGAACGTACTCGACACCCAGCTCGCCCCAGGGCAGGAGGTTGGCGTCACGATAGGTCTTGTCGGACAGGATCTTGACGACCTTGCCGTTGACGGTGATGGTGCTCTCCTCATCGTTGCTGGTGACTTCGCCGTTGAAGCGGCCGTGCACGGAATCGTACTTCACGCAGTAAGCGACGTGGGAAGCGGGATGGCCGGGAGCGCTGATGGCGACGACCTCGATGTCGTCAGACTGGATGGCGGCGCGGAAAGCCAGGGAACCGATGCGGCCGAAACCATTGATACCAACTTTAATCATTCGTTGAATCCTCCATTTTAATAAAATGACAGAAATTGCCGTGGCAAAGGCTTCCGCAAAAGCCCCTGCGCACTTATCAGCATTCCAATTGTAACATATACTAACAGCAAAAATCAAGCTTCTTTCTATGGAAGCTGCATAAAATCTTGCCAAAATTTTTCTGCGAAACGGGCAATTATTTCTTGCAATCTTGTGTAATTTGTCGAGTCCTGCTACAATACGGGCAGAGTGACGCGTGAAGAGCGAATCGCCGAGCTGTCCCCTGCGGGGACTATAATAAGCGAGGCGACACCGTGACTTTTCACGGAAAATCAAAACGCCGCTGTGCTGCGCGGCGGGAAGGAAGGGCACCATGATCCAAAACGCTTTCGACATCCTCTCCTTGAGCGGAGAGGCCGCGCTCTGTACCCGGGGCGGCGTCGTGCAGTACGCAAACGGCGCGGCCTGCGCGCTGCTGGGGAGCGACTGCGTGGGGCGCACGCTGCGCGAGCTTCTGAGCGAGGAGCTGAGCGGCGTGCAGTCGGGCAGCTTCCTCGCGGATTTCCCGCTGAGGTCGGGGCGCTGCACGGCGCGCTTTTCCCGCTACGACAAGGGGCATCTGATCTTCCTCTCCCCCGGGGAGCCCGTTCCGGCGGTGATGAACGACGCGATGATCTTCAGCATGCGCAGCGCGCTGATGAACATGGGCATCGTGGCCGATTCGATCCGCCTTTCGGCGGAAAAGCGCGGGGACGGGGCGCTGCTGCGGGACGCCGCCTCGCTGACACGGTGCTATTACCTTCTCATGCGGCAGGTGGAGAACGCGGGTCTCGTGCTCCGCCTGACGGAGC
>CAJOFI010000028.1 GCA_905233595.1 uncultured Oscillospiraceae bacterium
CGTCAGCGCCCGCATATCGCGGGAGATGATGCCGCTGATGCGTTTGACCAAATCACGCTCCGGCTGCTTGCTTCCTTTCTGTTCCGGCACCGCGGAAAAATACTTCTCCGCCTTTGCCGCGGCGTCAGTGTATCCCTTCATCAGGGTTTCCAACCTCTGCGCATCCAGCAGCGGCGGGAAGCCCTGCCGGTTCAGCGCGTTCAGTTCCTTCAGCTGGCTGTCCAGCGCGCGCATACTGGCAAGATACTCCTGAAACGCCGGATTGTCGGACTGCGTCTGAGAAAGCTGGCTGTAAAGTTCGTTGTATTCGGTTCCTGGCATGATTCTTCACCTCTTAGGGTCGTTTGTTCCGCTCCGGTCGATTATTTGACCGCCTGTGGCTTTTTTGGTGCCTGCTTGGCGCCAGCCGCCAGCCGGTCGGCAAGCTGGGCGGCGGCGCGGTTGCACTCCTCCAGTCCCGCGCGCTCGTTGGCCTTAACCGTCTCAAACTCGTCCGGCGAACGGCGGCGCGCGTCGGCAACATAGGCGTTAAAGCTCCCCAGCTGCTTAGCCTGCTCCGTCTTGCCCGCCTGATCCAGCGCCTGCATATAATTCTCTGTCGCCTCCTGCAGGGACAAGAGCTGCTTGTCCATCTGGTTGATGTCCCGCATCCCGATGCGGCTATCGAAGGCGAGCCGCATCTTTTCCTCAAGCCGCAGCTCGATCTTGATGTCGTCCGCCGACTTCCCGTTCGCGTTTTTCAGCCGCTCGTTCGCGGCGGCGGTCAGTTCCTTCTCGTTCATCGGCTTCTGATTCAGCCGCTCGTCCAGCTTCCGGTGGAACTCGGCATATTTGACCAGTTCCTCGCGGAACGCGCGCTGCGCGGTGAGCTCGGGCGCTTCGCCCTCTTTCGCGGGCAGCAAGTCCTCCCCCTGCAGGAACGGCGCCGCCATGACTTTGAAGTTCATCTGGATGTCCTTCATGGCTGTACGGTCGGCGCGATCGGCGTGGGTAACGAGCTTCGCCGCCTTCGGCGCCGCGTTTTTCTGCTGTTGTCCCAGCTTCTTTGCTGCCTCCTGCTTCAGGACTTGAAGATGCTGCTCCGCGTAGGTGAACAGATTGGTCTGGCGCGGCTTGAACCACGGCTTGTAGTTGGTCTTGAGATCGCTGAGCTTCAGCTTCTGCCACTCATTGTCCTCCACGATGCGGATATAGCCGCGCTTGGTGGGCGTCGATTCGATGCGCTTGTTCGCAAAATACCGCTCACCCTTCGTGATGGCGCGCTTCATCAGCTCCAGCCGCTTGGCGGCGGCGTTCAGTTCCGACTCGTGTAGGCCGTACTGCCGCAGGGAGACCTTGAGCGTCTCCGCGTCCATCGCCTTGATCTTCTCCGCCATGCTGCGGCTCATCGCCTTCATGTAATCGAGCCCCACCATGTGGTTGACCTTTCTCCCGTTGGCAGGCACAAGGTCGCCGAACGACGTATCATTGTCAAAGCCCTTGATGCCGAGCACCCGCGGCGGCCTGTCGTTGGACATCTGGAAGCTGAAATTGCCATCGTGGCGGTCGACGTTCCCGCAGAGAAAGTCCAGCGCCTGCAGATCGGCGATCTGCTTGAAGCAGCCCTTGCTGTTTTCCAGTGGGTCGTCCCTATCCAGCATGGCGCATTTCGGGTCGGGATCGTCGGGATCTTCGCCGCCGGCGTCCGCCATGAAGGTTCCCTCGACCAGCTTGCCCTCCTCATCCACGCAGCGCACCATCTGTGAGCGGCACAGCACGTTGGACACGCCCAGAAGCTCCGCCGTGGTGCTCATGGCGGCGTTGCGCTCGTCGATACGCGCATGGTTCTGCACACCGGCCATCTGATAGATCCCCGGCGTAACGTTTATGCTGGCGAGCGTTTTGCCGAAGGATTGCAGGACGACTCCCTGGTGTTTTTTTAGCTCTCTCTCCTCCTCAGGGGACACCCCGCACTCCGTCAGCAGCTCGCTTATCAGCGCGTTTGGGTTGCCGTCGCCCAATACCGCATGAGCAAACTCCGAAGTCAGGCTCTCGATAACCTCCGCTTTGTTCGAAGGATCGAGATTCGAGCGCCGCGCGTATACGCCCAGAAACCGATCGAGCACCGACCGCATGAGGTCGGCCTTTTCCCCCTGCGCGAGCGCCTTGACGCTTTCCAGCGCGGTGTCGTACGCCTTCACCATATCCGTTTCCAGATCGCTGCGCTTGGTCAGATAGCCCTTGACGGTTTTGCCCTCGCTGTCGACAAAGCTCAGCGGGATGCGCTGGGACAGCGCGCCGCCCTGACGCTGGATGGTGGTGTCCTTGAGGTTGATCGTGCGCATCCGAGCCATCTCCACCAGCGTCGGCAAGGAGCGCAGGGTCTTCTCCACCGGCACCTGTTTGGTGCGGACATGAACCTTGCCGTTCTTATCCTTTACGCGCTGCTTCACTTCTTTCACTTCAGCAGGCTTTTTCAGATACTGCTCGTACTGGCGCAGCGCGCTCATATCCTTCGCCAGAACGCCGGATACCTGCCGCAGGATGCCGGCGACCGGAGGCTCCGGCTCATCCGGCTGCCTCTGGGCGGCGATCTTCTCCAGATAGCTCTCGCCCGCCTTGGCGGCGTCCTGATAGAATTTCATGATCTCCGCCACCGCCGCCGTGTCCAGCAGCTTCACGCCTTCTCGCGTCATGCGGTAGTATTCGCTCATCTTCTGCTGGAGCGCGGCGATCTTCTCGCGGTAGGCGGCGTGCTCCTCGCGGAGCCCCTCCGCGACCTGCTGCTCCGCCAGTCGCCGATCCAGCTCCTCAAAAATACTTCTCTCCTGATCTGACATGGTCGAGTCCTCCTCGCTTGGAATTTACTTCTTTATCATACCAATTTCTCACTTTTGCCCGCAAGGGGTTGCCACAGAACGTGGCAACCCCTTGCGCTATTTTTTGTTTTGTGTATGATATAAAATAGCATTTTATATGGAGGCTCACCGTGCGTAACACAGATGAATTTGCGAGCGTGCTGAAAGAACTGCGCTCGAAAAAAGGCCTTTCCCAACAGCAGCTCGCAGAACAACTCAATGTCTCCCGCAGCGCCGTTTCCATGTGGGAGCTCGGCACGCGGCTGCCGGATATGAGGATGCTCGGTCGCCTCGCGGCATGCCTTGATGTGGATAGCCATATTCTGCTCGACGCCATACAAAGTGCGCCGGACGAGATCGTCAACATCATCGTGGTGGAGGATATCCCCACCTTGCTGCAGGGCAGTATCGGCATGATCCAGAATATCGTACCGGAAGCGAGCATCGTCGGTTTTGAAAGCGGCACAGAGGCAATTGCCTACGCCCTCGCCAACCGCGTGTCCATTGCTTTTCTGGACATTGAGATCGACGAGGAGCTCAACGGATTGGAGCTGGCGCAGCGGCTGCTGGAGATCCACCCGCACACCAACATCATCTACCTCACAAACTACGTGGAATACATGAAGCAGGCGATCTACGACCATTGCAGCGGCTATATTCTCAAACCACTCAGTCGGGAGCGCGTCCGTCACGAGCTGATGAACCTGCGCTTCCCCGTAAGGGGGCTTGACCTATGAAAACGCGGATCGATCGACAGAGTGCCGTGGACCTTGCGGTGGCGTTGGTTTTTGCCGCCGTGGTCGCGCTCTCGGCATTCCTCTGGAACACCTCCGGCATGAAGGGTGTCGCGCCCGCGATCAGCCCGTTTCTCGTCATGCGCCCGCTGGAGATGCGCGAGGAGGTCATCGCGGATTACGCGGGCGTGCAGCGCGTCTACGAATTTGATCTCACGAAAGCATCGGGCGTTCGCGCCGGAACATTGTTCGTCCATCTGCGCCACACGATCGCGGTCGTGGAGAAGGACGGCAGCGTGGTTGCCGATACGGGCGAGACGCCCTCCTGGCACATCGGGCGCACGCCGGGCAACTACTGGCTGGCGCTGCCGATCTATCCCGAGGACGCGGGCAAGACGCTGCGCGTCACGCTCACGCCGGTTTATCAGAGCGTGCGCGCGCTTGAGCCGGACTTTCTCGTGATGGATCGCCAGATGCTGCTGCACCTCGAGGTGCTGCCCGACGAGGCGGCAATGCTGCTGCTCAGCTGCGTCACGGCGGCGATGGGCTTTTTCCTGATGCTGCTGGCGCTTTCACTGGGGCTGACGGCGCAGGATCGACGGCGGGTGTTCTATCTCGGCGCGTTCTCCTGCACGGCGGGCGTGTGGAAGCTGTGCGGGCTGTCCGTCGTGCCGCTGCTGCTGGATTGGTACGGGCGGCAAAAGCTGCTGTGGTACGTCGGCGCAACGGCTTATCTTCTGATGCTGGTGCTCTCGCTGCGGCTCCTGACGGTGATTCAGGATCGGGAGCACGATCGCCTCGGCAGGCTCTGCTGCTATTTCAGCGCATTTGCCACGCTGGTGCTTCTCACGCTGCAAGTGCTCGGCGCCGCGGAGCTGCACGACGCGCTGATCGCGTTCGGCATCGCCATGGCGGGGCTGCATCTCATCGCGCTGCTGGGGCAAAAGCCCGAGCGCGCGGCGCTTTTGTGGCTGCTGCCGACGTTCGCGGCGCTGGGGCTGGATCTCGTGTTCTTTTCCATTAAGGGCCAGTCGCCCATTGCGCCGGTGTTTCTCGCCTGGGTCGCGCTCAATCTGTTCGTGCGCGGCTTCGGCTTCCTGCGCGACGCCATCCGCCGCGAGCGGGAGCTGCGGGAAAAAGATGAGCAGCTGCGCGGCGCCAAAATGCAGAACCTCATCAACCAGATCCGCCCGCACTTCATCTACAACACGCTCGCCTCGGTCAGCATGCTCTGCGACAGCGACCTGCGCTTTCCCGACGCCGTGGACAGCGAGGGAAAGCGCCATCCGCTCACCAACGGCTCTTACGGCGTCATCCTGCAAAGCCCCGACCGCGCCCTGCGCCGGGACGCCTTCGAGAAGGTCTACGCCCGCTATGACGAGATGAAGAACACCCTCGCCGCGATCCTCGACGCGCAGTTCAAGCAGACGCTCTTCTTCGCCCAGGCGCGTGGCTACGCGAGCACGCTCGAGGCCGCGCTTGACCGCACCGAGGTGCCCACGCAGGTCTATACCCAGCTCATCGAGGCCGTGCACTTCAATCTCGACAAGCTGCACCGCTACGTCGCCCTGCGAAAGAAGCTGCTCGGGCTGGACGAGGTGCACATGTACGACGTGTACGCCCCCATCGTGCCGGACAGCGCGCGCAGGATCAGCTTTGACGAGGCTAAGGCCACCGTGCTCGAGGCGCTCGCGGTGCTCGGGGAGGACTACACGGCGCTGCTGCGCGAGGGCTTTGAGCAGCGCTGGATCGACGTCTATGAGAACGTGGGCAAGCGTGCCGGCGCCTATTCCACAGGCACCGCCCGCCCCCACCCCTACGTGCTCTTAAACCACAAGGACACGCTCAACTGCATGTTCACCCTCGCCCACGAGATGGGTCACGCCCTGCACAGCTACCACAGCTGCAAGCACCAGCCCGTCTGCACGAGCGATTACGTGATTTTCGTGGCGGAGGTCGCCTCCACCTGCAACGAGGTGCTGCTCATGCGCTATCTGCTCGGGAAGACCGCGGATCAGAAGGAGCGCGCCTCGCTCATCAACTACTTCCTCGAGCAGTTCAAGGGCACCGTCTACCGCCAGACCATGTTCGCGGAGTTTGAGCTGATGATGGGCAGGATGGCCGAAAACGGCGAGACGCTGACCGCCGAGAGCCTGAGCGGGAAGTATCTCGCGCTCAACAGGCTCTACTACGGCGAGAACATGGTCTCCGATCCGCAGATCGCCCTCGAATGGTCGCGCATCCCGCACTTCTTCTATAATTATTACGTCTTCCAGTACGCGACGGGCTTCTCCGCCGCCGTCGCCATCGCAAACCGCATCCTCAGCGAGGGCGAAAGCGCCGTGCGCGATTACAAGCGCTTCCTCTCCGCCGGCAGCAGCGCAGACCCCATCACGCTGCTCAAGATCGCGGGCGTGGACATGTCCTCCCCCGAGCCGGTCAACTCCGCCCTCCGTCTCTTCGGCGAGCTGCTCGACGAGATCGAGCGCCTTGCGATTTAGGCGTTAGCACCCAGCGCCTGACTCCTAATGCCTGATACGCATGGCTCCCCCTCGGGGGGCTGTCGCCGCCGCCTGCGGCGGTGGCTGAGGGGGCGTCCCCTATCGGCCTTCGGCCACTTCCCCCGGAGGGGGGAGCATAGGGTCAGATCCTCGCTTTTTCACAGATGCATAACCCAATCAGGCGCTCTCTCCTGGGCGACAGGCGCTAAAAGCCGCAAAACCCTTGAAAAAAGCCGACTCTACTCTGAGTAGAGTCGGCTTTTCCGCTATTCTACTGTTTGAAGCGGAGGTGTAGGACGGCGAAAAGCGGGAATATCTTGCGGCTTTGGGCGCGCTCGGGTATAATAGACGCAGATTCGCGCCGGGGCGCTCCACAGTGATCGTTGAAGGGATCGCCGGCGCAGGACAACGGAGGTAGGAAGATGAGCTTTGCCGTTTTGACAGATACGTCGGGCAATCTATTGAACCGCGAGATCGCGGACTATAAGCTGCACGTGATCCCCTTTACCTATATTTATGACGGGCAGGAGCACACCTGCCTCGACACCGAGAGCTTCGACGCGGAGGATTTCTACGGGCGCATCAGGCGCGGCTTGCAGGTGAGCACCTCGCAGATCTCCCCCCAGCAGTATATGGACTTCTTCGAGCCTTACCTGCGCGAGGGGCAGGACGTGATCTACGTCGCCATGTCCTCGGGCATCTCCGGCTCCTGCAACTCCGCCCGCATCGGCGCGGAAATGCTGCGCGAGACCTACCCGGAGCGCACGGTCGCCGTCATCGACACGCGCGGCGCCGCCCTCGGCGAGGGCATCATCGCCCTGCTCGCCTGCGAGCTTCGCGACCGGGGGCTCGGCACGGCGGAGGCCGTCGCCATCCTCGAGGAGCATGTGGAGCGGATGTTCAACGTCTTCACCGTGGACGATCTGATGCACCTGCGCCGGGGCGGGCGGCTGTCCAACCTCTCGGCAATCATGGGCACGGTGCTGAACATCAAGCCCCTGCTCAAGGGCAACGAGGAGGGCAAGATCGTCGCCTTCGGCAAGCTGCGCGGGCGCAAAAAGTCCGTGGAGGCGCTGGCCGCGATCTATGACAAGCTGGTCGTGAACCCGCTGCCGGGAGGACGCGGACTATCTCGTGGAGCTTCTCAAGCGCAGGCGCCCGCCGAAGCGCATCCTGCTGGCCGATTACGAGCCCGTCACGGGCTGCCACGTCGGCCCCGGGGCGCTGGCGCTCTTCTTCGAGAGCGAGGAGGGCGTGCGCAGCTACGGCAACGAGGGCATCACCGGCGGGCTCAAGGAGGCCATGAAGGTGGGCGAGAACGCCCTCAAGGGCATCACCGGCACCGAGACCTTCAAGAAGACCAGCCGTCTCGTCAGCGAGAACGCGAAAAAGGCCGCCGAGACCGCAAAGCGCATGGGCGGCACCGCCGCCGCAACGCTGAGCGAAAAGCTCAAAGACCTCACCGGCCGGGACGGGAAGTAAAAACCGTGGAAGCGAAAAACTTCGTTTTTCGCTTCCACGGTTTTTTAGTTTTAGGAACTGTTCCGAAATAACTTGTGCAATCTGACTTGCCTTTTTCACCTGTAGCTTCGTTGTCAAATCTTGAAATACACAAAGTATTCCTGCGATAATTTATTTCTGCACAGTTCCTTAGCGCATCTCAAAGCTCCGGAACGCTCACGCTGACCTGGTTGAAGTCGGAGAAACTGAGCGCCATTTTGAGGCTTTCGATGCCGAAATCCATGCCGAAGCCGCCGAGGTAGGCTTTCAGCAGGGCGGCGCAGGGCTCGCGCAGCGCCTCGGTCAGGTCGAGCTCCGCCGAGCGCGGGAGGTTGTCCGCCTTGCCGATCACCAGCCGGACGGGCACGTCGCCCACGAGGGAGAGCGTCTCCTCCGCGGCGGCGGACGGAAGCAGGCTCTCCAGATCATCGGCGCTTCGCAAGGCCTCCTGCAAAAGCTCCCCGGGGATCACGCCCTCGTAGACGACGCCCTCCCCGTCGGGCAGCGTGACCGTGCCGCTCTGCTCAAAGAGCTGCGACAGCCCGACGCCGAGCTTGATAAAATCCACCGGGTTCGGCGTCGCAAGCTCCGTCGCGGCCTCCGCCAGTTCCCCCGGCTCAACGACGTACTCCTCCCAGCTCTGCCCGTCGAAGGAGAGATAGACCCGGATCGTCCCGTCCTCGGCGGGCTGGGCGAAGAAATACAGCTTCTCCCCCTCCTCGCCGCTGCTGATGGTCAGCTCAAAAAATCCCCGCGCCGGTTCCCTCTGCACGTCGCCGCGCAGCCGCAGCTCCAGCTGATACGGGACGTCGGCTCCAAAGGCGCTCATCGTGGCCTCGATCTCCGTCACGGCCTCCACGCGCAGGCTCTCCAGCGCGGCGACGCGCTGCACGCTCACGGCCATGCGCGGCGCAAAGCTCCCGCAGGCGCAGAGCGCGAGGGCAAGCGCGCAGACGGTCAGCAGGCAAACAAAGCGTTTCAAATCCTATCCCTCCTTAATTTGGATAAGACTATTTTACACGCTTTTTGCGCCTCACGCAAGGGCTATGCGAAATTGTCTGCCCGTCTCGGCGCTGACGTAGACGCTCACGTTCGCCCCTTCCCCGTCCTCGCAGAAAAAGGCGTAGCAGGGCACGTCGCGCAGTCCCTCGCTTTTGCAGATGAGTTTGCGCGTCTCGCGGACGCTCAGCCCCTCGGGCAGCGCCTGCCTTGCGCTCTCCTCGTCCACGCTCCAGGAGACGGCGGCTTTCTCGCTGCAATAGTCCTCGGCGTTGTAGCTGTAGATCGAGCCGTCGTCGAGCGCGACGGCGAGCCTCACGCAGTTTTCCGGGCAGTCCGCCCCGTCCTGGCTTGCGCAGTAGCGCAGGGAGAGCACCGTGCCGCTGTTCTCCTCCCCGGCCGGGGAGAGCGCGTCGAAGCCCCGGGCGGCGAGAAAATCCTCCGCGATCTTGCGCGCCTCAGCCGGGTCGATGCGCGCTTCCTCCACAAGCCGGGACTGCGCCATGCTGTCCACCCCCGCGCGGCTGACGCAGAGGAAGCAGTCCTCGTAGCGGTAGCAGCGGCGGCAGTCGTTGCCCTCGTAGCGGTAGAGCAGCGTCAGCTCCTCCGGCTGCGCGCCGACGAAGTCCGCCGCCTCGGCGAGCATCTCCTCCTCGGTCAGATAGCCCGCGCGGCTCTTCTTCTCGCAGCCGTAGCGCCCGTCGTAGGAGAATCGGCGCGTCCTCCACGTTCGGCAGGCGCTTTTCCCGCTCGTCAAAGCGCAGCTCCCCGGCGTTTACGTCCTCCTGCATCTCTCGCAGGGTGTCGGCAAAGTCCGCCGCCGCGAGGGAGAGCGCGCGCAGGTGCTCCAGCTCCTCCGCCGTGAAGCCCTCGCTCGCGGCCGTGGGGCAGAGGGAGATCGCGTAATCCCCCGCGACGTTCAGAAAGGCCGAGAGCTCCTCCAGCTCCTGCGTGGCGAAGGGCAGCGCCAGCATCGCGCCCTCGGCGGCGCTTGATTCGGCGTAGGCCTCGCCGCAGACGCGGGCGCACATCCCGCCGTCGGTGGCGTAGACGCTCTTGCCCAGCGCCTCGGAGAGCGCGTCCACCGCGCGCACGGTCTCCTCGAAGGCGCGCGCGGAGACGTGCAGCGCGTCCGCGCGGTGATAGGACAGCCCCGCGCTCTTCGCCGCGCCCCAGCCGCCCAGCGCCGCCACCGCCGCCAGCGCGTAGCTCGTGAGGACGATCTTGGTTTTTCGCTTCATAAAAACACCTCTTTGCGGATAGTATCTGCACAAAGAGGCGCCTTTTTGATTTGTAAATTTTGCTAATCCCCCGGCAGCGCCGCGTTCCGGGGTTTGAGATCATTTTGAGTCGAATCCGAACAGTTCCCAAGTGACAGAGGCTGAAGCCTTTGCAGGCAGATCACTGACCGCGCCTCCTGCGTTTGCTCTGTTCAATCGGCGGGATTTGTGGTAGAATAGAATAAAATCTGTTTGTAGAGGAGAGAGACGATGAAGAAACTGCGGATCCTGCTTGCTTTGCTGCTGTGCGCGGCGCTGCTGTGCGGCTGCGCGGGGCCGACGATGATCGGCGCGCTCTTTTCCGGCGGCGACGACACGCCCGACTTTGCGGATATGGTCTACGAGCGCCCGCAGAGCGCGCTGGACGATTTTGCGAACAACCTCTCGGAGCTCGAGCGCGCCCTCGAGCGCGGAAGCTCCCTGCACACGGTCACGTCGATCCTGGACGCCTGCTACGAGGACTATTACCGCTACGACACCATGTACACCCTCGCGATGATCCGCTCCAGTCTGGACATGAGCGACGCCTACTACGCCGGGGAGCTGAGCTTCTGCGAGGAGCACTATGACGGGCTGCAGCAGATGATGGACGAGATGTACTATCTCTGCGGCGCGTCAAAGATGGCGCAGAGCCTGGAGGAGAACTATTTCTGGGAGGGCTTCGCCGGGGAGTACGCGGACGCGGAGCTGTCCCTGTACAACGAGGAGACCCTCGCCCTCATGCAGCGGGAGAGCGAGCTGATGGGGGAGTACCGCGCGCTCATCGCGGAGCCTGTCGTCACCCTCGAAAACGGGGAGCACGTATCGCTCTACGACTATCTGCTCACGGCGGACGATGCGGCCTATACCGAGGCGCAGACGGCCTATTATCGACAGTATAACGAGCCGATCAGCCGCGTGTACATCGAGCTTGTGAAGACCCGCTCGGCGCTGGCCGAGGCGCTGGGCTACGAAAGCTATGAGGAGATGGCCTATCAGTACAGCTTCGGGCGGGATTACAGCCCGCAGGAGGCGGCGCGCTATCTGCGGGACGTGCGCCGGCTGCTGGTGCCGCTCTACCGGCGGCTCAACAGCTACGAGGTGGATTACGGCTTCCTCGAGGAGGAGGAGGAGCTTGTCGCCCTGTTGCAGCAGGTCGCGCAGCGCATGGGCGGCGATGTGGAGGAGTCCTTCTCCTTCATGCGCGAGCACGGGCTTTTCGACGTGGGCTTCCGTCCGAACAAGGCCGCCAAAAGCTTCCAGACCTATCTGGAGGACTATGAGGCGCCCTTCGTCTTCGTCAGCCCTTATGAGGACGATTCCGACCTGCTCTACTTCGCCCATGAGTTCGGGCATTTTACGGACGCCTACGTGAACAAAAACGCCGCCGAGAGCATCGACCTTGCGGAGGTCTTCTCCCAGAGCATGGAGTACCTGGTGCTCGACTATCTGGAGGGCGCGCTGCCGGAGGAGCGGCTGGAGAAGCTGCGCCGCTTCAAGTGGTTCGGCACGCTCGACACCTACGTGCAGCAGGCTTCCTTCGCCGCCTTCGAGCACGCGGTCTACCGCGCCGACCCGGAGACGCTGGACGCGGACTTCCTCAACGCCCTCTCCCTGCAGAGCGCCATCGACTTCGGCTACTACGACGGAGTCAGCGAGGAGTATTACGCCATGAGCTGGATCGACATCCCCCACTTTTTCGAGCAGCCCTTCTACGTCGTGAGCTACCCCGTCTCAAACGACGTCGCCCTGCAGATCTGGGCGCTGGAGCAGACCGAGCACGGCGCGGGGCTGCAAAAGCTCACGGAGCTGCTGCCCCGGGAATACTACGGCATGCTCGACACCGTTGAGGCCGCCGGGCTGGAAAGCCCCTTCGCCCCCGGACGGATCGCCCAGGTCGCAAAGCTGCTGCGGGACAATCTGTTTGGCGCGCAGTAAAATCCTTTTTGTGGAAGTTTAACAAGAATGAACGAAAAGCGATCGCGCGGAGGGCAATCTTTTTACTTGCTCTCCACGCGATTTTGCGTTAAAATAAGTATTCAGAGCGGAGGGCGCGTCGGACTGCGCGCCGCACCGCCCGAAAACGCCCGCCGGTCACGGAGGAGACCGGGAGCCGTTAGCGCCGGAGCCGTAATTGGCTGACGAGGATGGCAGTGATCGAAGCATTCGGCGGATGCTGCCACGGCTGGCGTGAGCCGTCAGGACGGGGGAAAAGAGCAGAATCAACACTGTAACAGAGCCCCGCCCGACACGCGATGCAGTCCAAACTCAACTTTGGAGGCAATTTATGTATCGTATTGCGGATCTTTACGATCTGGAACACACGCTCGCGGCGGACTATCTGCGCGGCTTCACCTACCCCTGGGAGGCGCTCAAGGGCATCAAGGACATGATCCTCGCCCTCGGCCCCACGCTGGGGGAGGAGTACGAGGAAGTGAGCGAGCACGTCTGGGTGCACAAGACGGCGAAGGTCTTCCCCTCGGCCTATCTCGGCGCGCCCTGCATCATCGGCCCTGAGACCGAGGTGCGGCACTGCGCCTTCATCCGCGGCTCCGCCCTGGTGGGCGCAAACTGCGTCGTGGGCAACAGTGTGGAGCTGAAAAACGTGATCCTCTTCGACCACGTGCAGACCCCGCACTATAACTACGTGGGCGACTCGATTCTCGGCTATTACAGCCACATGGGCGCGGGCTCCATCACGTCCAACGTCAAGAGCGACAAGAAGCTCGTCGTCGTGCACAACGGCACCGAGCAGCTCGAGACCGGCCTCAAGAAGTTCGGCGCCATGCTGGGCGACTACGTCGAGGTCGGCTGCAACAGCGTCTGCAATCCCGGCACCGTCATCGGGCGGCACAGCAACGTCTACCCCACCTCCTGCGTGCGCGGCGTCGTGCCGGAAAACAGCATCTACAAAAACAGCGGCGAGATCGTCGAGAAATTCTGATAGTCTATCTTGAAAAGGAGAAAATTACCATGCGTGTTGTGATTCAGGACAATTACGATAAAATGTGCAAATGGGCGGCGGACTACATCGCCGCGAAGATCAACGCCCACAAGGAAGAGCGCCCCTTCGTGCTGGGTCTGCCCACCGGCTCCAGCCCCATCGGCGTTTACAAGGAGCTTGTGCGCATGAACAAGGCGGGCGAAGTCAGCTTCAAGAACGTCGTCACCTTCAACATGGACGAGTACCTCGGCCTGCCCCACGAGCATGACCAGAGCTACTGGTACTTCATGCACGACAACCTCTTCGACCACCTGGTCGATATGAAGCCGGAGAACATCAACATCCTAAACGGCATGACCGACGATCTCGAGGGCCAGTGC
>CAJOFI010000029.1 GCA_905233595.1 uncultured Oscillospiraceae bacterium
CACCGAGGAGACGCCGATCCACACCTCCTCCCCGTACAGCTCCTCCAAGGCGGGAGCCGACCTGCTGGTGCTGGCCTATCTGCGCACCTACGGCCTGCCCGTCACGATCAGCAGATGCTCGAATAACTACGGGCCCTATCACTTCCCAGAGAAGCTGATCCCGCTGATGATCGCAAACTGCCTCAACGATAAGCCCCTGCCCGTGTACGGCGAGGGGCTGAATGTGCGCGACTGGCTGTACGTGGAGGATCACTGCAAGGCCATCGACCTCATCCTGCACAAGGGGCGCATCGGCGAGGTGTACAACGTGGGCGGGCACAACGAGATGGCGAACATCGACATCGTGAAGCTCATCTGCCGCGAGCTCGGCAAGCCCGAGAGCCTCATCACCCACGTCACCGACCGCAAGGGGCACGACATGCGCTACGCCATCGACCCGACGAAGATCCACAACGAGCTGGGCTGGCTGCCGGAGACGCGCTTTCAGGACGGCATCAAGAAGACCATTCAGTGGTATCTTGACAACAAGCCCTGGTGGGAGGAGATCATCTCCGGCGAGTATCAGAATTACTATGAGAAGATGTACGGCTCCCGCGGGAAGGCGTAGGAGCGATTGGAGCAAGGGATGAAGATATTTGTTACCGGCGTCACCGGGCAGCTTGGGTATGACTGCGCAAAGGAGCTTCGCCTGCGCGGCCATGAGGTCGTCGGCTCCGGCGGGCGCGCAATGGACGCGGAAGCGGGCTACGTGCAGCTCGATATCACCGACGCGCAGGCGGTGGAGCACACGGTCGCGGCGCTCAAGCCCGACGCAATCGTCCACTGCGCCGCGTGGACGAACGTGGACGGCGCCGAGGCGCCGGAGAACCGCGAGAGGTGCTACGCCATCAACGCGAAGGGCACGGAGAACCTGGCCAGAGCCGCAAAGGCGGCAGACGCGAAAATGATCTACGTCAGCACGGACTACGTCTTTGACGGCAAGGGCGAGAGACCCTGGCAGCCGGACGACCGCTGCTACGCGCCCTTGAACTGGTACGGGCAGAGCAAGCTGGACGGAGAGCTTGCGGTGGCGCGGACGCTCGAGAAGTATTTCATCGTCCGCATTGCCTGGGTCTTCGGCTTAAACGGGAACAACTTCATCAAAACCATGCTCCGCGTCGGAAAGACGCACGACGCGGTGCGCGTCGTGAACGATCAGATCGGCACGCCGACCTATACGGCGGATCTCGCGAGATTGCTGGCCGACATGATCGTGACGGAAGCGTACGGGTATTACCACGCGACGAACGAGGGCGGCTATCTCTCCTGGTACGATTTCTGCTGTGAGATCTACCGGCAGTACGGGCTGAAAACGGAGGTCAGGCCGGTCTCTACCGAGGAATACGGGCTCAGCGTTGCCGCGCGGCCGCGCAACAGCCGCCTGGACAAGAGCAAGCTCGCGGCTGCGGGCTTTGCGCCCCTGCCGGACTGGCGGGACGCGGTCAGAAGATATTTAGAGGAGGCGCAGCTTTAATGGGACAGATCACAGTCGAAAAAAACCTTGACGGAATCGAGGGCCTGTGCATCATCACACCCGCCGTCCACGGCGACAGCCGCGGCTATTTCATGGAGACCTACAGCCGGCGCGATATGCTGGAGGCGGGCATCGACATCGACTTTGTGCAGGACAACCAGAGTATGAGCACGAAGGGCGTTCTGCGCGGGCTGCATTTTCAAAAGCAGTTTCCGCAGACGAAGCTCGTGCGCGTCATCAAGGGCGAGGTGTTCGACGTCGCCGTTGACCTGCGCGCGGGCAGCGGGACCTACGGCAAGTGGCACGGGGAAGTGCTGAGCGAGGAGAACAAAAAGCAGTTTCTCATCCCTCGCGGCTTTGCCCACGGCTTTCTCGTGCTGAGCGAGACGGCGGAATTCTGCTATAAGTGCGACGACTTCTATCACCCCAACGACGAGGGCGGCATGGCATGGAACGACCCGGAGCTTGGCATCGCCTGGCCGAAGCTCGAGGGCGCGTACGCAGGCTCCCCCTCGGCGGAGGGCTACACGGTGGACGGCGTGCCGCTGAAGCTCTCGGAGAAGGATCAGAAGTGGCTCGGTCTGCGCGAGACCTTCCGCTTTGCGTAAGCGAGAGCCTCTTTTTCAGACAAAAAATCCAGACGATTATGGAGCGCGCGGACTGAGTCCTGGCGCGGAAAGAGCAGAGTATGAAACGAGTCATTACCTACGGAACCTTCGATTTGCTCCACTATGGGCACATCAACCTCCTGCGCCGCGCCAAGGCGCTGGGGGATTATCTGATCGTTGTGATCTCCTCGGACGAGTTCAACTGGAACGAAAAGCATAAGAAGTGCTATTTCAGCTACGAGCAGCGCAAAGCGCTGGTGGAAGCGGTGCGCTACGTCGATCTCGTGATCCCGGAGGAGAGCTGGGAGCAGAAGCGCAGCGACATGCACGAATATCATATCGACACCTTCGTCATGGGCGACGACTGGAAGGGCAAATTCGACTTTCTGCGCGAAGAGGGCGTGGAGGTCGTGTATCTGCCGCGCACGCCGGAGATCTCCAGCAGCCAGATCAAGCGCGATCTCTACGACGCGAACGCCGTGGACGGCGAGAGCAGAACCAGCCACGACGAGCTGGTGACAGACCCCCGAAAACACTGAGTTTGGAAGCGTAACGTGATGTTTCTCTGGAAAAAATACAAGCAATTGCCCATACAGGCCAAGGCGTCCCTGTGGTACACGATCTGCAGCTTTCTGCAAAAGGGGATCTCCCTGATCGTCGTACCGATCTACGTCCGGCTGTTGACGACGGGCGAATATGGCGAGTGGAACGTGTTCCAGGCCTGGCGGGATATTCTGATCATCTTTGCCTCGCTGAACCTCTCCGCCGGTGTGTTCACGAAGACTCTTGTGGATCGTGAGGACTGCCGGGATGCCTATACCTCCAGCATGCAGGCGCTTGGGACGCTCATCACCTGCGGGATGCTCGTCCTCTATCTGCTGCTGCGCCCCGCCGCGAACCGTCTGCTGCACCTCAATACCCCGCTGATGCTGCTGCTCTTCCTGTACTTCATCGTCTACCCGGCCTTCTCCTTCTGGGGAACGCGGCAGAGAGTGGAGTACCGCTATAAGCCCATGGTCGTGCTCACGGTGCTCATGTCGCTGCTGACCCCGACGGTGAGCCTGCTGCTGCTGCGCTTCACCGACCTGCGGGCGAAGGCGATGATCCTTGGCTACCTGCTCGTGCAGTGCGGGGTGGGGCTGGTGTTCTACGTCGTGCAGTTCTGGAGAGGAAAATGCTTCTATTCCCGGGAATTCTGGCTCTACGCCCTGCGCTTCAACATCCCGCTGGTGCCGCATTATCTGTCGCTGATCGTGCTCAACCAGGCTGACCGCATCATGATCGAGCACTATTGCGGTGAAAGCGACGCCGGCATCTACAGCTTCGCCTATCAGCTCGGCTACGCGATCAACGTGCTGATCTCCGCCATCAACGGCTCCCGCGTCCCCTGGACGTATGAGCAGTTCAAAAATAAAGTGTATGACCGGCTCAAGCCCATCACAAACTCCCTCGCCCTCATGCTGGGGGCGGCCGTTCTGCTGGTCTCGCTGATGGCGCCCGAGGTCATCAAAATCCTTGGCACGGCGGAATATACCTCCGCGATGTACGTGATCCCGGTGGTCACGCTGGGCATCTACTACACTTATGTGTATGACCTCTATGCGTCGATCGAGTTTTATTTCGCGGCGCCCAAATTCGTGATGTACGCCTCCGTGACCGGGGCGCTGCTGAACGTGGTGCTGAACGCGATCTTCATTCCGCGCTTCAGCTTTATCGCGGCGGCCTATACGACGCTGGCGTGCTACCTGGTGTTCATGCTGATGCACTTTCTGTTCTCTCGCCGGGTGCTTCGGAGGGAAAAAATCACCGATCCGGTGTACGACAACAAAGCGCTGTTCGGTATCTCGGCGCTGGTGACGGCGGTATGCCTTGCGAGCATGCTGACCTTCACCTATCCGCTGCTGCGCCTCGGCCTTGCGCTTGCGCTGCTGGGCGTCTGCTATCTCAGGCGCAACGCGATCAAACAATTGCTGACTACCATCAAAAAGTAACGGAGAATGCACGATGTTGAAGAAGGACATAACCTTTATTTATTCTGACGAGGTCGAGAAGCAGGTTTTTGAGATGATCGCGCGGGAGGCTTCCGCGCGCGGCTATCAGACCCGGCTGACGGACGATAAGTTTGCCGTCTGCGAGATCGGCTGGTACTGCCAGCACGTCAATTTTCCGCAGTACAGCAAGTTCTCGATCATCATGCTCCACGATATCACGCAGCAGTACAGCCATTGGCCTGACCTCTGGATGCGGGAGCCGTGGAACCTCTACGACGTCGGCTTTCTGCCGAGCAAGGTGTGGGTGGAGAACTGGAACCAGTGCTCGCAGTATGCCTATGCCAACCCCCGCAAGGGCATGTACCTGACCGGCTGGCCGAAGGCGGACCGGCTCTCGGCCTATCTCGACCCGGAAAAAAAGCGGGAATACGCCCGGAGCATCGGCCTCGACGAGACGAAGCCGACCGTGCTCTACGCCCCGGCCTGGGAGAACGACAACAAGCAGGACGAATTCGTGCAGGCGATGCTGCCGCTGGACGTGAACATCCTCGTCAAGCAGGCGCCCTGGCCGAACACCTTTGCCGACCAGCTCAAGAACATTGCCGAGATGCGCGAGCTGCACAAAAACAACCCCCGTGTCATCCAGCTCGACCCCAAGACCAGCATCCTTGACGCGATCATGGTCTCCGACCTGCTGGTCTCCGAGGAGTCGAGTACCATGTGCGAGAGCGTCATGCTTGGCAAGCCCGCGATCTCCGTGTGCGACTGGCTGATCCCCGATGAAACGCCGAGCCGCCTCCCCTCGGACGACTATGAGTTCACGATCAAAACCAAAAAGGCGGAGCTGTCCGACTGCGTGCGCCGGGTGCTGGGGGACTACCCGCGGTATGCCGCCGAGGCGCAGGCGTATTCCGACGGGCACTTTTCAAACCTCGGCTGCTGCATCCCCATCATGCTGGATATTCTGGACGCCTATGTGGAGGACAAGCCCTGCCCGTATGCGAGGCTGGAGCCTGCTGCGCGCAAGCCGCTTTCCGCGAAACAGGCGCTGGAGCATGAGCTGATTTACAGAAAGAAAAAGTTCCTCAACCATGACGTGGTGAAAAACCCCGTGCTCGGTACGATCTGGTCTGGCTATCGCCTCGTGAAGAGGGCGGTAAAGCGCCCGCATGGGGGGGTAGAAGACGGTGAGAAGAGCGCGCAGCTTCCGATCAAACTGGAGCTGCCGGAGGATTTTTTGCAGGCAGAGGACAGAGACGGCTATCCCGTGACGAAGGAGATCAAGGCGCTCTGGGCGGTGGAGCTGGATCTGCTGCGGGAATTGCTCAGCTTTTGCAAGGAAAACGATATTACAGTCTATGCCGGGTATGGAACACTGCTGGGCGCTGTGCGGCACAAGGGCTTCATCCCCTGGGATGACGATATTGACGTGCTGATGAAGCGGGAGGACTACGAGCGCTTCTGTGCGATCGCCCGCTTTGAACCGCCCTATTTCCTGCAGACCGAGTACACGGATCAGGGCTTTATGCGCCCCTTCGCCCGCCTGCGCAACAGCAGCACGACCGCGATTCAGGCCTATGAAAAGGACTATAAAATCCCCTATAACCAGGGCATTTTTATCGACATCTTTCCTTTGGATTATATGCCGGACAGCCTGGAGGAGCGTAAAAAGGCCGCGCAGGCGCATGACGCGATCAAACTGCGCGCACTGCGCTATTCGGTGTTTACCTTTCGCCCCGATTTGCGGAAGGGCGGGCCGAAGCTTTTGCTGAAACGGGGCGTCTCGGCGGTTTCGACGCCGGTATTGAAGGTGTTCAAGGTTCATAATCCCCACACCGTAAAAATCGACCGTATGTTATCAGCTCATGCGAAAACCGGAAAACTTGGGATTTACTGGTTTTACGAGCCGGAAAAGGACAACTGTTATGATGCGGCAGACTTTGACGCCATCGAACTGAAGGAGTTTGAGATGCTCGCGCTCCCCGCGCCCGCAGGCTTTGCCCGAGTGCTTCAAAACGAATATGGCGACTGGGAGACACCCGTCATGGCGCCGAACGACCACGGTGAGCTGATCGTTGACCCCTTTGTACCATATACACAATTTCAGAAGAAACAGCAGAGCGGAAGCTCTCGCGGATAAGCGCAGAAAAGAACGGGATTCTTGCGAACGCTGTTGCTCTGTGAATCGTTACGAGAAGAAAAGACTTTTTTCGGGTATTCCGAAAAAAGTCTTTACTTTTCGGGGAAACAATGCTAAGATGTGGACGTTCAAATTTTGCATGAGATTCCCTTGGAATTGAACTCCGATTTGGAGAAATAGAACAGAGTCAGAGAACAGGAGCAAAACCATGAGCCTTACCAAGAAACAATTCGATATTCTGGAAACGCTTGCGATCTCGGATGAAAGCTATTCCCAGCGCGATCTGGAGCGCGTCACCGGGCACAGCCTGGGCACGATCAACCGCGTGATGAAGGAGCTTGCGGAGCTGGGTTTTGTCAGCGGCGGGAAGATCACCAACGCCGGGCTGGACGCGCTGGAGCCCTATCGCTGCAAGCGCGCGGTGTTCATCGCGGCGGGCTTCGGCTCGCGCATGGTGCCGATCACCTTCAATACCCCCAAGCCTCTCGTGCGCGTCCATGGCGTGCGCATCATCGACCGGCTGATCGACGCCGGGAGCTGTTCGACCAGCTCCTGTATAAATACCCGATGATCAAATTCCTCGAAAACCCCGTCTACAACGAGGCCAACAACATCAGCTCCGCTTTGGTGGCGCGCTATATGCTCTCCAACGCCTACGTGTTCGAGGCCGACCTGCTCATCAGCAATCCCGCGATCATCAAAAAGTACCACTACTGCTCGGACTTTCTCGCCATCAAAAAGGAGCGCAGCGACGACTGGTGCTTCCGCGTGAAGGACGGCATCATCCAGCAGGAGATGGTCGGCGGCGAAGGGGACGATATCTGGCAGATGGTGGGCATCTCCTATTGGAACGAGACCGACGGCCATAAGCTGAGCCAGGATATTCAGGAGGTCTACCAGTCCCCCGGCGGGAAGGAGCGCTACTGGGAGCAGGTTCCCCTCGTCTACCGCAGGGAGCATTATGCCGTGCAGGTGTGTGAATGCCATGATGAGGACATCGTGGAGATCGACACCTTTAAGGAGCTCAAGGCCATTGACAAGACCTACGACGTGTGATGCCGTTCGAGTCTTTCCGGCACTGTTCGTGTAAACGGGACATGGCGCGGTAAAAAAGAACGGGAAATTCCGAAATAATTCCAAATATGCCTTGACAAGCGTTCAAAGATGGTGTAGTATAAGCGCCGTGATGAACGCTTGTTCATTTTCACAGATAATAATCTTCGCTTTTGAACGAAAGGATGCCTGTTATGGAACAGAAAAACAGCGTCGGCCTGCGGCGCAGGCTCAACCCGATGCACGTCTGGGCAATCGCCTTCGGCTGCGTGATCGGCTGGGGTTCCTTCATCAATCCCGGTAAAAAGTTCCTCCCCAACTCCGGCGTCGCCGGTACGGCGATCGCGATGATCCTCGGCGCGCTCGTCATGATCATCATCGCCTTCAGCTACGCCTACATGGTGCCCAAGTACCCGAAGGCGGGCGGCGAGTTCACCTTCACCAAGAATTGCTTCGGCAAGAACCTGGCCTTCATCTGCGGCTGGTTCCTCGTGGTCGCGTATTTGACGAACGTCCCCATGAACAGCACCGCCATCGGCCTGATCGTTGACGGGCTGGACGGCTCGGCGGACATCCTCAAGTTCGGCTTCCATTACACGATCGCGGGCTTCGACATCTACATGGGCGAGATGCTGCTTGCCATGGCGATTCTGATCCTCTTCGGCTATCTGAACATCATCGGCGTGCAGAAGGCGGCCTTTGTGCAGACGGTGCTCTCCTCGCTGCTGGTGGTGTGCGTGTTCACGCTCTGCCTCTCCGGCATCTTCAGCGCAATGGCGGCAAACGCCACTACCGCCGAGATCGACGCCTTCGCCCACAAGGGAACGGCCGGGATCCTCAGCGCGATCCTTGCCACCTTCGCCATCGCGCCCTGGGCTTACGTCGGCTTCGACGCGATCCCCCAGGCGGCGGAGGAGTTCAACTTCTCCTTTAAGAAGGTCTCCATGATCATGATCGTCGCGATCGTGTTCGGCTGCTTTGTTTACACCAGCAACAATACCGTCGCCGCGGCCGCGCTCGAGAATTGGCCTGAGCGCGTCATGGCGGGCGAGTGGGTGCTGCTCGTCGCGGCGGAAGAGCTGCTGGGCAGCTTCGGCAAGGTGCTGATCGGTGTGGGCGTGAGCTGCGCGGTGCTCTCTCCATGAGCCGTGACGGCTACCTGCCCGAATGGTTCGGCCGCGTGGATGAGAAGTACGGCACGCCGAAGAACGCCATGATCTTCTGCATCATCGTGAGCCTCTCCGGCCCGATCCTCGGGCGCGAGGCGCTGGGCTGGTTTGTGGATATGAGCGCTATCGGCGCGAGCATCGGCTACTTCTTCACCTGCGCAAGCACGCTCATAACCGCCAGGCGCGACGGCGACGGGACGCCCTTTCTCAAGACGATGGCAACGGTCGGCGTCGCCTTCAGCATGGCTTTTATGATCCTCCAGCTGATCCCGATTCCCGGTTTGAGCGGGGTGCACTTTGGCAGGGAGAGCTACGTCATGCTGATCGTCTGGATCGCGATCGGACTGGCCTTCTATCTCAAGGAGCGCAGCTTCTTCTCATCGGCGGACTGATAAGGATCATCGGATGGTGAAATCAATCGAGGCTTCGATTGATTTCGCTGCCAAACGGCAGACAAGTTTGGCAGGGTCTGTCTCAAGGACTGTAGGGGCCCCTACGGCAACTCTCACCGTTTTGAGACAAGCCCACGATACTCATTGCAATGCGTATGGCAAAATAGCCCCGCTGTTTTGCTGCGAGCAAAGCGGCGCGGCGAAATGCTTTCGAGCTTTTCGCTATCATATATCTTTATAAAAAATGGGGATGTGAAAAAAAGACTTTTCACATCCCCGTTTTTTCGGTCTTCGGTTTTTAGTTGTTAGTTCAGACTCACCGTGTCATGGCTTCGCGTAAGCGAGGGAGCTCGTGCAAAAAGCGGAAAATGACAAGCTTCTTCGTCGCTTCGCTTTCGCGCTGGATGGCGTGCTTGCCGTCAGCCTCTCACGTTGCCGATGAGGATCAGGCCGAGAAGCTTTTTGCCTGCGTAGTTGAGCTTTTCGATCTCGCGCTCCAGCTCTGCGTAATGCGTCCTGCCGAGCTGCTCGACAAGGATCACGGCGTCGCAGTCGCCCATAGCGTGGATGCTCTCCGAATCGCTGCAAATATTGCCGGAGGGGACAAGCGCCATGCCCTCGAGCTGCGGCGAGAGCTTCTTTGCAAGCTCCGCGATCTGCGCCTTGTCGATGGAGCCTGCCAGCAGCAGCGTTTTTTCACCCTGCGCAAGCTGCCGGACGTTCGCGGCGACGATGCTGCTGCTCTGCGCCTCCGTCCGCGTATGGTCGAGGTCGCGGTGCCGGGCGATCCAGCGGTCCAGTCGGTTTGCCCCCTTGCCGTTGACGTACACGCCAAGGATCGGACTGCTCCAGCGCTGGGAGACGTGTAAGCACAGCCGTAGAACAGGAAGCCGAGGAACGCGCCCACCACAAAGCCGATCACGAGGAACTTGACGCCCGTGCGGAAGAGAACCTCCGTGGTTGTGGTCTTCGGCGTCTGCGGTATGGTCAGCGCATTGTAGGCGAGGATGGTGCCGTTCAGCCGTTCGCTCAGCTCGTCCATAGACGTGTCAATGGTATCGTGAAGTTGGATGAGCGAGCTTGCCATGGTATCGTAAGCGGTGCTGGAGACGAGGGTGATGCTGTGCGCGTGGACGTTTTCGCTGAGCTGGGGCTGCAGCTCGCGGATCGTGCTTTCCACAAGGGCGAGGATCTCGTCAGTCTGTTCAGCGTCAGCCCCAAAGATCTGCATGCGGATCAGACCGCTCTCGACGAAGATATTGTCTGTGAGGCTGGAGCTTGTGGTTTTGGTGCTGCTTGAGGAAGAGGAGGCGCTTTGGAGGGGGGGCTCCACCGCCTCGACGGAGAAAGACAGGAAGCCGATTCCGCCGATGTTGTCGATGGCGGCGCTGTCCCCACGCTTCTCAGCGAGAAGGCTCTCAACGTTCAGATGCTCGAGCGCGCTGCGGTAGGCCAGAACGATGGCCGGGGTATAGTCCATGCTCTGGTAGTTGTTCTCGGGAAGGATCTCGTACCCGGTATCCACGAAGAAGGCGACCTCCAGAACATGCGTGTGGTAGGGGTCAATGGCGTAGAGGGCGGACTGCTTCTGATAGTCCTGCAATTGCGCGACCTCCTGGTTGAGCGTGCGCAGCCGGGCGTTGAGCGTGGACTTGGAGAGATTGTAGGTATCGAGCAGCAGCGCGTACTGCCCCTGGGTCATGGTGAGGTTATCGGCGTCGTTGATGTCAAGCAGCCCGCTCACGACACCCGCGCCGCCGATGACGAGCGAGAAGATGAGAGCCCAGACAAGAATGCGGCGCCATTTGGCCATAACGGACCAAAACAGCTCGAAAAGGTCAATTTCCGTGACGTCTTCGCGGGAATTGGAAGCGGCAGTTTCCATTTGAAATCCTCCGAATCTGGTAATATACAGACAGTATTCTATCATGCCGGGAACGCAATTGCAAGCGCCGCGCGTCTATTTTGGCGCATTTGTGGGGATACTATGGGAAAAGGCTGCAAGGAGACGACATGGACGAGAGAAAAGAGCTGGGCGGCGCCGCCCTGGGGCAGATCCACTGTCTGACGATCATCGGGCAGATCGAAGGGCACCAGACGCTGCCGGAGGATACGAAGAGCACGAAGTACGAGCACCTTTTACCGCTGCTCGCCGCCATCGAGGAGACGCCGGAGATCAAGGGGCTGCTGATCCTGCTCAACACCGTGGGCGGCGACGTGGAGGCGGGGCTTGCCATCGCGGAGCTGATCGCGGGCATGCGCAAGCCGACGGTCTCGCTGGTATTGGGCGGGGGGCACTCCATCGGCGTGCCGCTCGCGGTGGCGGCAAAGCGCAGCCTGATCGCGCCCTCGGCGGCGATGACGATCCATCCCGTGCGCCTGAACGGCGTGGTGATCGGCGTCCCGCAGACCTACGCCTACCTTGCCCGCATCCAGGAGCGCATCCTCGGCTTCGTGACGGCGCATTCCGCCATCCGCCGCGCGGACTTTCTGCGTCTGATGAACAGGACGGACGAGCTTGCAAACGACGTGGGCAGCGTCATCCACGGCGAGGACGCGGTAAAGCTCGGGCTGATCGACGCGGTGGGCACGCTCTCCGACGCGCTCGATTGGCTGCACGGGGAGTTTTGAGTGCTGAGTTTTGAGCGTTGAGGAGAACGGATAAAAGAGGCATTTACGGAAAGCCGGTTTCCGGGTATGCGGCGGATAGGAATCAAAATACGCTCAAAACTCAAAACCTACGACTAAAAACCAGGGGCTGTGAAAAAACGGAGTTTTTTCACAGCCCCTATAAGATTCATATTGCGGCGAAAGCTCAGCGGAGGTTCATCGGGGTGATCTTGAGGTACTCCTCCAGCGGCGCGTCGTTGAGGCAGAGCTCAATGATCTGGCGGCCGATGGGGTCAAGGTCATCCGTGAGGAACTGGGAGACCTGCTCCTTCATGAAGTCGGTGAGGATCTTGGCGCCGGCGTCGTAGCCCTCGAAGCCCAGCTTGGACTGGTACTCGGGGCGCAGGAAGGTGCGGCGGACGTACTGTCCGTCGATCTTCATCTCGTCCAGGGAGTAGCCGAAGAGCGGGCAGCGGGCGGGAACGAGGTGCTTCATGCGAACCATGCCGTTGCGGCGCGCAAGGTATTCGCGGGTGATCCACTCGCCCATGAAGCCGATGCGGTAAGCGCCGATGTGCTGGTTGGGGATGAGAATGTTGAGGGTGTTCGGCGTGTCGAGCAGCTGGCGCAGCAGGAGATTGGCCTGCGTGACCTTCTTGCCGGTGCAGAAGGGCCAGTAGGAGCCGACGCCCTCGGCCTTCAGACCGGAGCCGGCGTTCGTATCAGCGATGGAGGGGTTCTTGAAGCCGCGCGGGGACACGAGGCGCCACAGCCACGCGATCGAGGCGGGCACGAACTGCACCATGCCCATGACGCCGTAGTTCGGCTCCATGACGGTGCTGGGCGGCATACGCACGCCGAAGGAGCGCACGTTGACCTCCTGCGGCTGGTCGCCGGGGACGATGTTGTCGATCATGTCGCGCGGGATGATGACGCGCGGGTTGGAGCAGGGCTTGCCCGTGGACTCGGTCACGTGCTCCCAGATGAGGCAGGTCGCGCCCGGGGTGCCGTCCATGTTGAAGAACTCCAGCGGCTCGGAGGGGTGGATGCTGATGCGCTCGTACATGGGGACGTTGCCGTAGTACTGGTCGCCGTCCATGCGCAGGAACCAGCCGTCCTCCGCGTCGGCGATGACGAGGTGGCCGGAATCGTTCTGCAGATCCTTGTGCGACATGACCATGTCGTCGGCGATGGGATGGATCTTGCAGGTCTCGTTGAGGGTGAGATAGTAATCCTCACCGCTGACCAGGTGGGTGCCGAGCAGAACCTGGCCGTTCTCGCTCTTGTGCACCTCCTCGAGCATCTCGCTCTTGCCGCCGCCGGAAGCGCCCTCGTGCATGAAGACGACCTCGTTTTCATACGGCGTCTCGAGCACGGCGGCCGAGGCGTGGTTCGTGACCCAGCCCTCATGCTCGCCGATGTCGAGCAGCATGGAGAACACGCCCTTCTTCGCGGAGGGGCCGGGATAGAGGTTGTAGGCAAAGACCTCGTGCAGGTGCTCGCTGCGCTGGTGCACGACGACCTGTTTGCCGTCGAAGTGGGTCAGACGGAAGGGGGGCGCGACGTAGATGATAGCGCGCGGGGTAAAGCCGGGTTCGATGTCGTGAATGCTGACAAAGCCCTGCATGTTCGCAAGGGACAGGGCGAAGAAGGCGGCGTTGGTCGGGCAGACCATCAGCGCGTCGTAGCCGTAGTAGCGGCCGCCGGCGTGGAAGGGGAGCAGGATGATGCCCTGACCCTCGAACCACTGCATGGTCTCGGCGCGCAGCTTCGAGAACTCATAGCCGTAAACGTCCTTGAAGCGGGGCTTGTCGGTGGGCAGCTCGTCGCCGATGCGCATGCAGTCGGGGTCGCGGCGGCGCATATAGTCCTCCATGAAGTTGACGACGGGGCCGTTCTTGCATCTGACGACCTCGGCCTCTTTGAATACGCCACGGCCGGGGATGGTGTAGGTCACGTCGTAGCGGGAGGAGTGCGTCGGGCCGTAGCAGAGCTCAAGCAGCTGATCCTTGGTCTCGGGGTAGCAGCGCCATTTGGCCTTGGAAACGGCGGCCTTCAGATCCTCGGGCAGGTTGAAGCGATTGAAAAAGGAATCAATGAACATAGTAAACCACCTTTCGCTTACGATTGGGTACATTTCGCGTATGTTAAGATTTTACCACGCGAAAACAAAAATCACAAGAATCAAGAGCATAGAAAAAAGCCCCCCAAAAGAGGAGCTTTTTTCGTAAAAACTGTTCAGTTTGCCGAAAGCGGCGGCTGGAAGGCGCGCAGAGCCCGCGTTACGGCGCGGCCTGATCCGGCGCGGGCCAGAGGATGCCCTCGCGCACGAAGGCCTGGTAGGGCGTGTCCTTCGTAATGCGCCCGTCCTCCTCGTACACGAGGTTGAAGGGGCGCAGCGCGATGTAGCCGGGGCCGTAGCGGTTGTCGCGCGTATTGTTTACATAACTACGGTCGTCGTAAATGAACAGCTCACGCATGCGGGCGTAGTACTCGAAGAAGTTGCTCGCGATCGCGCCGCCCGCGTTATAGCGCCAGGGGTAGCCGTAAGGCTGCTCGCCGACGAAGCCCGCGAGGCAGTCGGGGTGCGCCTCGACGAATTGGTCCTGCTGCTCCTTGGGGATAGCGCAGCGGAAGGTCACAAGCCGCTCGAGCGGAAGCTCCATCAGGGGGCTGATGTCCTTTACCGCCGTCTCGGATACGTTTACATAACGCAGGCTCTCAAGACCCGCGAGGGGGCTGATGTCCTCCAGATGGCCGCAGAAGCAGAACTCCGCCCACAAAAGCTCCTGGCAGTCCTTGAGCGGGGAGATGTCCTTCACGCTCGAGCCGGAGATGATGAGGCACTGCAGATGCGGCATATAGGATGCAAAGCTGATGTCGGACAGCTCGGGGTCGTGCCCCACGTCCACATAGATCGCGTTGTTGAAGTACTTGAGCGGCACGACGTTCACGTCGTTGAGGATGAAGGTGATGCGGATGATCTCCTCGTCGGTCAGGGCGCTGACCTCGGCACTGGTCTGCACGCTGTAACCGGGGAAGTAGCAGCGCCATACCACGCCGCGCGCGGGAAAGTCCTCGCGAAGCTGGGCGATGGTCTCGTCGCTCATGCCGTCCCTGGTCTTGTCCAGCACGAAGCGGCTGCAGCCGAGGATCGAAAGCGCCTCGCGCAGGGCGGGCTCGTCCTCCTCCGTGAGCGCAACGGCGTTGAAGACCACGCTTTCGTCCAGCGTGCTCACGCGCTCACCGAGCAGCTCGAATTCGTAGTGGATGGCGGCCTCGGGCAGCGCTTCCTTGAGCTTAAGCACGTCCTCGGTCTTGAAGGGGCTTACACCCTTCTTGTCCATCAACTCCACGCTCTTGACCTCGCCGAGCAGGGCGCAGGCGGCGAGCGCGTCCTTGAGCTCGGAACGCTTGAGCTTCGAGAGGTCGAGCTTCTCGGCGTCGGCGTCAACGCTGAGGGAGCCGAGCTTCACGCCGCAGCGGAGGCTCACGTCCTCAGCCAGCGCGCCCTTGAGCGAGGCAAATTCTTCGGCGCTGAGGGGAGCTCCCTCGAGCGTCAGGCTCCTGAGGCTTTTCAGCGCCGGCAGCGCCTCTAAAAGCGCGTCGAGCGTGAAATCTTCGGCCTTGAGCGTCAGCTCCTGCGCGTCGGGGGATACCGAAACGTCGGCACCGAGGGAGAGCGTCTCCTCCGCTTTGGCCTTCGGCTCCACGGTCGGCTCCGGCGTGGGTTCCGGCGTGGGTTCCGCGGTGGGTTCCGCAGTCGGTTCTGCGGTGGGTTCTGCGGTGGGCTTTGCGGTGGGTTCTACAGTCGGTTCCGCAGTCGGTTCTGCGGTGGGCTTTGCGGTGGGTTCCGCGCTTGCTTCAGCGGCAGGCTCCGTCTTGGGCGCCTCCGCCGTCTGCCCGCAGGCCGTGAGGCCAAGCATCAGCGCCGCCGCAAGCAGAAACAGCGCAAGGCGATGGGAATGGAAAATTTTCATTTCGGTGTCAATCTCCAATTTTTTATGTTCGTCCTATCATAACACCAAACCGCGCGGGATACAAGCGCTTTTTTATGCTTTTTCGTAACTGACGCTCCAGAGCGTCAGCCCCTGCGCCGGGGCGGTGAAGCCTGCTTTTGCGCGGTCGCGGGAGGCGAGGATGGATTCCATCTCCTGCGCGTCCCGCTTGCCGAGGCCGACCTCGAGCAGCGTTCCGGTCAGGATGCGCACCATATTATATAAGAAGCCGTCGCCGGTGAAATAGAGGCGCACTTCGTCCGCGCTCTCCTCGATTTCAATGCTAAAAAGTGTCCGAACGGTGGATTTTTTGCTGTTTTTCAGCGAACAGAAGGCGGAGAAGTCGTGCCGCCCGAGAAGCGCGGAGGCGGCGCTGCGCATCGCGGCGCAGTCGAGCGCGCCCGGGCAGGGCAGCACGAAGCGCCGCGTGAACACGTCCGGCGTCTCGCTCGTGCGCACGCGGTAGCAGTAGGTCTTGCCGGTGCAGCTCAGGCGCGCGTGAAAGCGCGGCGCGGCCTCGCAGAGCGACATCGCCCCGATGTCCTCCGGCAGCACGGCGCGCAGCTCGCGTAGCGTTTTTTCACAGTCGAGGGCAGAGCCGACCCGGAAGGAGCAGACCTGCTCGCGCGCGTGCACGCCCGCGTCGGTGCGCCCGCAGCCGGAAAGCTCCACCGGCTCCATGAGCAGACGGCTCAGCGCCGCCTCGAGCTTGCCCTGTATGGTGTTCTCGGTGTTGCCCTGCTTCTGCCAGCCGCGATAGCGCGTCCCCTCATAGCAGAGCGTCAAACGGTAATTCGGCACGAAAAGCGCCTCCCCTGTGACAGGATAGGGACAGTATAGCAGAAAAAGTGAACAGTGAAAAGGGAGAAGTGAAAAGTTAGTGAACAGTGAAAGGGGAAAAGTGAAAAGTTAAGGTGTCCCCTTCGGAACAGTTCCTAAGCTTTACACTAAAGATGCCCGCATCTTAACCGAATCGGAGCCCAACGAAGTGGATTCGATTCGGAGAGGAGGAGCAGCGGAACGAGCGCGAGGTGACTTTTTATGCAAGGCATAAAAAGTCGTCGCAAGCGATGTGTAGCTTGCGACGACTTGGAAAAGGTATCGCGTTTTGATAGAATTTCCCGGAGGGGGGTTCACCTGCCCTTTAGGGGGGTTCAACCGAGGTCAAGGGGGGTTCAAATTCCAGAGGGGGTTCAAAGTGAACGATTGGGCCGTCCCGACAAACTGGAATTTG
>CAJOFI010000030.1:0-2889 GCA_905233595.1 uncultured Oscillospiraceae bacterium
CGTCATTTGCCTCGCGGGAGATCGGCAAATGCCACCTCCCCCATAGGGGGAGGCAAGACGTGTTGTTTACAGTTTCTTCATTCATGCGTTTGTCGTGATTTCCCCTGTTCAAGCCTTGACAAATATGGTATAATAAGCACAAAGTGCTTATTATACCATTTCAAGTCGTTTTTCTCGCCGCTTGCGCGGCAACCGAAAAACATGACATATTATACCATCCCCGCGATGCGGGTATGGTATAATCTTACCCATCTATCGACAGGAGGACTATAAAATGCATACCAAAAAAGCAGTTCCCGGAAAGGGCGGGAACAAGTACGTTCCCTTTGAAGCGCGCACGGGCGAGAGCTCCGTGGTTTTTTTCACGCGCGACCTGTCCGAAGAAGGGCTGAAGAAGATCTATGACAAGGTAAGCTCCGTGCTGTGCGGGAAGGTTGCGGTGAAGCTGCACACCGGCGAGGCCGAGGGGCCGAACATCATCCCCCGCCCCTGGGTCAAGGAGCTGCTGGCCTCCCGTCTGCCGGAGGCGACGATCATCGAGACCAACACCTATTACGAGGGCAGCCGCTACACCACCGAGGATCACCGCAAGACCCTCGAGATCAACGGCTGGACCTTCTGCCCCGTGGACATCACCGACAGCGAGGGCGTCGCCGCGCTCCCGGTCAGGGGCGGCAAGTGGTTTGAGGAGATGCACGTCGGCAAGAGCATGCTCAATTACGATTCCCTGCTCGTGCTCACGCACTTCAAGGGGCACACGATGGGCGGCTTCGGCGGCAGCAACAAGAACATCGGCATTGGCTGCGCCGACGGGCGCATCGGCAAGAAGGAGATCCATTCCAAGGTCGGCATGTGGGACATCGCCGAGGAGGAGCTGATGGAGCGCATCTCCGAGAGCACCAAGGCCACCGTGGATCATTTCGCGCCGCACGTCTGCTTCATCAACACCATGCGCAACATGTCCGTGGACTGTGACTGTGCCGGCCCCGAGGCCGCGCCGGTGGTCACGCCGGATGTGGGCATCCTCGCCTCGCTGGACATTCTCGCGGTGGACAACGCCTGCATCGACCTGCTCTACAGCCTGCCCGACGGCGGCGGGAAGGAGCTCATCAAGCGGGTGGAGAGCCGCCACGGTCTGCGCCAGCTCAGCTACATGAAGGAGCTCGGCATGGGCAACGACCGCTACGTTCTCATCGACCTCGACAACGGCGAAAAGGAGATCACCGCCGCCGAGGCCGTCAAGGACGTCAAGCCCGGCTGGAAGCCCGACCGCTACAACACCTTCTGGGGGCGCAACAAGCACAAATAAGGAACTGTTCCGAAATGAAAAAAGGGGCTTTGAAAAACTGCGTTTTTCAAAGCCCTTTTTTCATTTACTTGCTGACAGCGTCCTTGAGCGCCTTGCCGACCTTGAAGCCGGGGACGCGGGAGGCAGGGATCTTGATCTCTTCCTTGGTCTGGGGGTTGCGGCCGATGCGCTCGCCGCGCTCCTTGACCTCAAACGCGCCGAAGCCGACGAGCTGCACCTTCTCACCGGCCGCGAGGGTCTCGGTAATGGTGTCGAACGCGGCGTTGACGGCCTTCTCGCTGTCCTTCTTGGACAGGCCGGTCTTCTCTGCGACAGCGGCAACAAGTTCTGCCTTATTCATGTATAAAATCCTCCTGAAGTAGTGTTAATCATGAGTCTGCCCGGTTTCCGGGCGTTTTACTCCTCGATTTGCCGTCATAGAGACAGCCCCGATAATTTACCATATTCTGTGCGGATTATCAAGTATTTTTTTAGATGATCGGCACGTTTTTTTACTTCATATGCAGCAGCCGCGCGACCTTCTCGCCGCCGGGGATCAGCCCCATGTCCTCGCGGGTGATCATCCGCATGGCGATGGCGAGGACGAGATAGACGAGCACGGCGATGCCGATGGCGATAGCCATGCACAGGAGCATATGGATGCGCGGCGGGCCGAAGCGCAAAAAGCGATCCGTCAGCCCGTAGAGCCCCCAGGCGCAGCCGCCCATCACCGCCGAGCAGAGGAAGGGCTTGACCAGGATGTGGCGCAGCTTGGGGTTCTTATCCAGCACAAAGCACATGAACACGAAGTTCATCACCGCCATCACGACGTAGCTCGCAAGCGTGCCGACCGGGGCGCCGTAGATGTTGATGCGCGGCTGCGCGACGAGGAAATAGTTGAGCGTGACCTTCACGATCCCGCCGACGATCATCGTGATCATGGGCAGAAGCTCCTTGCCGCTGGCCTGGAGGATGGCGTTTTCCATCAGCACCATGCACACGAAGAAGGCCGCGACGCCCATCACCGCGAGCAGGGTCGGCCCGGCGGGGTGATTGTCGTGGTAGATGACGTTCATGATGGGCCGGGAGAGCACCGCAAGCCCCACGCCCATCGGCATTGCGAGCACCGCCGCAATGCGCATCGAGTCCTCGGAGATCTTGGTCGCAAGGTCGTTCTCGCCCTTGACGGTGGCGGCGGTGATCGCGGGCACGACCGAGATGGTCAGCGGCGTGATGACGGCGGCGGGGAGGTTGAAGATGGTCTGCGCCTCGCCGTAGACGCCGTTTAAGACGTTCGCCGCCTCCAGCGGGAAGCCCGCCGCGCTCTGCAGCCTGCCCATCGTGAGCCCGGAGTCCACCAGGTTCAGAATTGCGAGCACGCTTCCGCCCAGCGCGATGGGGATGCCGATGCGCATGAAGCGGGAGAAGATCTTGCCGTCGGGGTCCGGCACGTCCGGGCGTTCCAGCACGCCGTCGGTGTAGTGGCGGCGCTTGTAGAGCACCATGTACAAAAGCGCCGCGGCGGAGCCCACGGTCACGCCGAAGATCGCGGCGGCGGAGCCGAGGGGCTTTGCGTGCGCCGCGTGCATCACGAACCAGGC
>CAJOFI010000030.1:2907-9989 GCA_905233595.1 uncultured Oscillospiraceae bacterium
GGTGGGAATCATGTTGCCGTAGCCCTGGCAGTAGCCGCGATAGGCAGACACCAGACACACCAGCAGCACCGAGGGCGCCATCGCGCGGATGCTCAGGGCGGCGGGCGGATTGTGCAGGATGCGGCGGGCGATGAAGTCCGGGAAGAGCAGCATGATGAGCGTGAAGGCCAGCCCGATGCAGAAGAAGGTCCACCAGGAGACGCGGAAGATGCGCCGCGCCTGCATGGGGCGGTTCTCGGCGTTGGCCTCGGAGATCATGCGCGCAAGCGCGATGGGCAGCCCCGCCGTCGAGAGCGTCAGAAAGACGTTATAGACGTTGTAGGTCTGCATGAACATCGAATAGCCGTCCGGCCCGATGATGTTCGCCACCGGCATTTTGTAGAAGAAGCCGAGGATCTTCATGATGATGACGCCCAGCGTCAAAATCGCCGCGCCGTGCAGATAGTTCTGGCCTTTATTCTCGGACATAGAGTTCCCTCCCGGTCTTCCTAGGATACTTTCCACTATACTGGGATAATGTTACGAAATCAAGTGAAAAGTGAATAGAAATAACGCCTTGCGACGGATTATACTCAGTCCCCGAAGGGGACACCTTAACTTTTCACTCTTCGCCGATCACTGGCCGCTGATCCTCCGCGCGACGTGGACGCCGCTCGCGGAGGCGTGGCTCAGCGAGTGGGTGACGCCGGAGCAGTCGCCGATGACGTAAAGCCCCTTGCAGCTCGTCTCGAGGTTTTCGTCGATGGTGACCTCCATGTTGTAGAACTTCACCTCCACGCCGTAGAGCAGCGTGTCGTCGTTGGCGGTGCCGGGGGCGATCTTGTCGAGGGCGTAGATCATCTCAATGATCCCGTCGAGGATGCGCTTGGGGATCACGAGGCTCAGATCGCCCGGCGTCGCGGCGAGGGTCGGGGTCACGAAGCTGTCCCGGATGCGCGCCACGGTGCTGCGCCGCCCGCGCACGAGGTCACCGAAGCGCTGCACGATCACCCCGCCGCCCAGCATGTTCGACAGGCGCGCGATGCTCTCGCCGTAGCCGTTGGAGTCCTTGAAGGGGACGGAGAAGTGCTTGGACACCAGCAGGGCGAAGTTCGTGTTCTCGGTGTGCTTGCTGGGGTCTTCGTAGCTGTGGCCGTTGACGGTGACGATGCCGTTGGTGTTCTCGTTCACCACGACGCCGTGGGGGTTCATGCAGAAGGTGCGCACCAGGTCCTCAAACTTCTCCGTGCGGTAGACGATCTTGCTCTCATACAGCTCGTCCGTCAGATGGGCGAACACGTCCGCCGGCAGCTCCACGCGCACGCCGATGTCCACGCGGTTGGAGAGCGTCGGGATGCCCAGGCTCTCGCAGACCTGCTCCATCCACTTGCTGCCGCTGCGCCCGACAGAGACGACGCACTCCCGGCAGGCGTAGTCGCCCTTCGCGGTGTGCACCAGGTAGCCGCTGTCCGTGCGCTCAAGGCTCTCCACGGCGGTGTTGAAGTGGAAGTCCACCTTCTCCTTCAGCTCGTTGTACAGGTTCTCCAGCACGACGTAGTTGATGTCGGTGCCGAGGTGGCGCACCTGCGCGTCGAGCAGGTGCAGCCCGTTTTCCAGGCACATGCGCTTGATCCGGGTGTTGGCGGTGGAATAGAGCTTCGTGCCCGCGCCGCCGTGGGAGAGATTGATCTCGTCCACGTACTGCATAAGCTCGATGGCCTTCTGCTTGCCCACGTATTCGTAGAGCGTGCCGCCGAACTGGTTTGTGATGTTGTACTTCCCGTCGGAAAACGCGCCCGCGCCGCCGAAGCCGCTCATGATGCTGCACACCGGGCACTTGACGCAGCTTTTGACCTTCTCCCCGTCGATGGGGCACTTGCGGCGGGAGAGCTCCCGCCCCAGCTCGAACACGGCGACGCGCTTCTCCGGCGCGCGCTTGCAAAGCTCATAAGCGGTGAAGATACCGCCGGGGCCAGCGCCCACGATGATCACGTCGTATACCATGATAACCTCCAAAAACAAGGACGACTGTGGGAAGCCACAGCCGTCCGGCTCAATATCCTTGATTGATTTTAACACAGCTCAGGGGCGAAAGTCAAGCCGCAGACGCGGGGAATCACGACAAACGCATGAATGAAGAAACTGTAAACAACACGTCTTGCCTCCCCCTATGGGGGAGGTGCCCCAGTGTGAACAACCGGGGCGGATGAGGGAGAGGCTTTCCAGCTTTTGCCGTAGCATCGCGCAAGGCGGAAGCTTCTCCCACATCACCCCTTGGCCTTGATCTCGCTCTGCGCCTTTTCGATGAAGGTGTTCAGACCCATCGCGCCGAGGTCTTCGCCGCTGCGGGTGCGCACGGAGATCGTGCCGGCCTCCGCCTCCTTAGCGCCGATGATGAGCATATAGGGCACGCGATCCTCCTGCTGGGCAAGGCGGATCTTGTAGCCGATCTTCTCATTGCTCTCGTCGAGCACGGCGCGCAGCCCCGCGTCCTCGAGGGCGTCGCAGACCCCGCGGGCGTAGTCGAGAGTCTTCTCGCTCACGGGCAGCACCTTGACCTGCGTCGGCGCGAGCCACAGGGGGAAGCGCCCCTTGGTCTCCTCGATGAGATAGGCCATGAAGCGGTCGAGGGAGCCGAGGATCGCGCGATGGATGACGACGGGGCACTTCTCCGTGCCGTCCTTGTCGATATAGCGCAGATCGAACTTCGCGGGCAGGCAGAAGTCGAGCTGGCAGGTGGAGAGGGTGTACTCCGCGCCGACGGCGGGCTTGACGTTCACGTCGAGCTTGGGGCCGTAGAAGGCGGCCTCGCCGATCTCCTCGGTGAAGTCGATGCCGATCTCGGTCAGCACCTCGCGCAGAGCACTCTCCGCGGTGTTCCACATCTCGTCGTCCTGGTGGTACTTCTTCTTGTCCGCCGGGTCGCGCAGGGAGAGGACGCAGCGATAGTCCGTGATGCCGAAGTCCCTGTACACGTCGAAGATCAGGCTGCACACGGAGGCGACCTCGTCCTTGATCTGCTCGGGCGTCACGAAGAGGTGGGCGTCGTTCTGGCAGAAGTGGCGGCCGCGCTCGATGCCCTTGAGCGTGCCGGAGGACTCATAGCGGAAGTCGTGCGCGATCTCGCCGATGCGGATGGGCAGATTGCGGTAGGAGCGGGGGCGGTTGGCGAAGATGCGCATGTGGTGCGGGCAGTTCATCGGGCGCAGAACGTAGGCCTCGCCCTCCATCTCCATGGCGGGGAACATATTGTCCTTGTAGTGATCCCAGTGGCCGGAGGTCTTGTAGAGCTCCACGGTGCCGACGCAGGGGGTCAGCACGTGCTGATAGCCGAGCTTGCGCTCCTTGGCCTTGATGTAGTTTTCCAGCTCCTGCCACACCACGTAGCCGTTGGGCAGGAACATGGGCAGACCGCGCCCCACGAGGTCGTCGGTCATGAAAAGCTGCATCTCCCGGCCGATCTTGCGGTGGTCGCGCTCGCGCGCCTCGGCCTGCTGCCTCTCCCACTCGGCCAGCTCCTCGGCGGAGCGGAAGGCCACGCCGTTGATGCGCGTGAGCATCTTGTTCTCGCTGTCGTTCTTCCAGTAGGCGCCCGACTGCTGGGTGACCTTGAAGGCCTTGAGCGCCTTGGTGTAGGTCAGATGGGGCCCGAGGCACATATCCACGTACTCGCCCTGCTGGTAGAAGCTGAACTCGGTCTCCCCGGCGAGATCCTCCATGTGCTCGAGCTTGTACTTCTCGCCGCGCTCGGCCATGAGCTTTTTGGAATCCTCGCGATTCAGGACGAAGGACTTGATGGGAAGATTCTCCTTGCAGATCTTCTTCATCTCCTTCTCGATCTTCTCGAGATCCTCGCTCGTGAGCTTGGTGTCGCCCAGATCGACGTCGTAGTAAAAGCCGTTCTGGGTCGCGGGGCCGTAGGCAAAATCGGCCTGGGGGTAGAGGCGCTTGATGGCCTGCGCCATGATATGGGCGGCGGTGTGGCGCAGAACGTGCAGCTCTTCCTCCTGCGGGCACTCGCCGACGGTACCGTCCTTGTAGATGATCTTCATAATGCTTCCTCCCAAATAAAAAACACCTTTGGCAGCATAGCCAAGGGTGCAAAAAATTACACGGTTCCACCTTGCGTTTCACTTGTCGATCCTGTAACGCGGATCACTCCGGGGCGGCATTGCCTCCGCCCGGCTCGGGAGCGGTCGTCCGCCGCGGTACACGGGGCGGCTTGCAGCCGATGACCAGCCCTCTCTGTGCGCATCCCACGCCGACGTTCTCCGTCAAAGCCTGTTGACAGAGGCATTTTAGCACGAGCTTCCGTCCGTGTCAACTGTTAGATTGAGGGAACGCTTTCGTTTCATAAAAATGCCCTGATGGCATTTTTATGAAACGAGGGGGCACTCGCGCTTATCGCAGCGGGCTCTATGCCCGCTGCGGTCGGCGCGAGGCCTCGCTTTACTCGGCTTTTAGTCGCCTTCCGACGCGCAACTATTCCTTTAGGCCGAGGCGAAAAATCAGAGTCGTTCCCCTGTATGGGGTCAGACTGAATCGTTACGGATTTACAGTGAAACTCCGGGGGTCGTCCAAAGATCACTTGCGCCGGATGGCCTCGCGAACCTTCGCCGCGATGCCCTCGGGGTTTAAGCCGAAGTAGTCCAGCACTGCCGCCGCCGTGCCGCTGCGGCCGAACTCGTCGGGGACGCCGTGGCGCAGCACCGGCACCGGGCAGTGCTCGGACAGATACTCTGTCACCGCGCCGCCGAGGCCGCCGACGGTGCTGGCTTCCTCCACGGTGACGATGCAGCCGGTCTCCTTCGCCGCCTTCAAAACCGCCTCCTCGTCGAGGGGCTTGACCGTGTGCATGTCGATGACGCGCACGGAGACGCCCTCCGCTTCCAGAAGCTCCGCCGCCTTGAGCGCCATCGGAACCATGATCCCGCAGGCGATCACCGCCGCGTCCGTCCCCTCGCGCAGGGTCGCGGACTTGCCCAGCTCAAACTTGTAGCCGGGGAAGCTGTCGGTCACGCCCTCGGTGGCGTAGCGGCACATGCGCAGATAGCAGGGGCCTTCGTAGTTGAGCATCGCCTCCACGGCCTGCTTCATCTCGTTTTCGTCGCAGGGAACGACCACCGTCATGCCCGGGAGCGTGCGCATGAGGGCGATGTCCTCGTTCATCTGGTGGGTCGCGCCGTCCTCGCCCACGCTGGGGCCGCCGTGGCTGCCCACGATCTTCACGTTCAGATGCGGGTAGGCAACGGAATTGCGCACCTGCTCGAAGGCTCTGCCCGCCGAGAAGATGGCGAAGCTGTTCACAAAGGGGACAAGCCCGCAGGTCGCAAGCCCCGCCGCGATGCCGGTCATGTTCGCCTCGGCAATGCCGCAGTTGAAGAAGCGCTCGGGGTACTTCGCCGCGAAGAACTTCGTCATCGTCGCCTGGGTCAGATCGGCGTCCAGCACCACCATCTCGGGGTATTTCTCCGCCAGCTCTACCAGCGCCTCGCCGTAGGCCGCTCTCGTCGCTTTCTTTTCACCCATCGCTCACGCCTCCAATTCCGCCAGATGCGCCCGCACGTCCGCCACCGCGACCTCATACTGCTCGTCGTTCGGCGCTTTGCCGTGCCAGCCGGCGCTGTTTTCCATGTAGCTTACGCCCTTGCCCTTCGTCGTGCGCAGAAGCAGCATCGTGGGCTGCCCCTTCGTCTCCCGCGCCTCCCTGAGCGCCGCGCGGATCGCGTCGTAATCGTGCCCGGGCACCGGGATGACGTGCCAGCCGAAAGCCTCCAGCTTCTTATCCAGCGGCTCGGAGGGCATCACGTCGGCGGTCCTGCCGTCGATCTGCAGGCCGTTTACGTCGATCATCGCGCAGAGATTGTCGAGCTTCCACTTGCTGGCCGCCATGAAGGCCTCCCAGCACTGCCCTTCCTCGATTTCGCCGTCGCCGAGGATGGCGTAGGTGCGGTAGTCCTCGCCCTTGCATTTGGCGGCAAGCGCCATGCCCACCGCGGCGGAGATGCCCTGCCCGAGGGAACCGGTGGACATGTCCACGCCCGGGACGTTCGCCATATCCGGGTGGCCGGACATATGCCCCTTGATGCTGCGCAGCAGGCGGATATCCTCCTTCGGGAAGAAGCCGCGCAGCGCCAGCACCGCGTAGAGCGCCGGGGCACAGTGCCCCTTGGAGAGCACGAAGCGGTCGCGCTTCGCGTCTTTGGGGTTCTGGGGATCGACGCGCATCTCGTCAAAATACAGGGTGGTCAGCGCGTCCACGCAGGAGAGGGAGCCGCCGGGGTGCCCCGCCTTTGCGCAGTGCACGCCCTCCAGGATCAGAAGCCGCGCCTCGTAGGCGAGCTTTTCCAGTTCTTTTGCCGTCATCACTTGATTACCTCTATCGCTTTCTTTTCTACATCCAGCGCCGCCTTGTAGCGCGCAAGGAAGCGGTCAAAGCCCGCAACGTCCTCGTCTGTCGCCATGAGCGCTGCCGATTTCGCGCCCGCAAAGACCTTGCCGTCCAGATAGTCCGCAAGGCTCTCGCCCTCATCCTTCCAGAGCATATACGCGCCGAGCAGCGCCATGCCGTAGGGGCCGCCCTCGCCCGCCGTCTCCATCACGGAGACCGGCGCGCCCACCGCCGCCGAGAGCAGCCGCTGCCCCACCTCCGGCGTCTTGAAGAAGCCGCCGTGCCCGTAGAGCTTGTCGATGGCGACCTGCTCGGTCTGGGTCAGGATGTCCAGCCCGATTTTCAGCGTCGCGAGCGCGGAGAGCAGATGCGTGCGCATGAAATTACTTAGGCTCAGCTTCGCGTCGGGCGTGCGCAGAAAGAGGGGTCTGCCCTCGTTGAGATCGGTCACGCCCTCGCCGGAGAAGTAGTTGAAGCTCAAAAGCCCGCCGCAGTCACTGTCCCCCTCGAGCGCCTTTTGGAAGAGCTTCGTGTACAGCTCGCCCTTGTTGACGGGTATACCCATCATCTCCGAATACTCCGCGAAGAGGTTGACCCAGGCGTTGATGTCGCTCGTGCAGTTGCTGCAGTGCACCATCGCGACCGGCGCGCCGTCGGGCGTCGTCACCATGTCGATCTCCCGGTGGACGCCGAGGGGCTTTTCGGTTACGAT
>CAJOFI010000030.1:10096-10878 GCA_905233595.1 uncultured Oscillospiraceae bacterium
GGAGCCTTGCGCCCGCCTCGGTGAGCGTGCCGCCGCTCTCCCCCGCCGTCAGCACCTTCGGAAGAATATTGCGCAGCTCGACGCCGGTGAGAGCCTTGAATTTTTGCACCATGCCTTCGTCGTAATCCAGTTTTTCGCTGTCAATGGGAAACATGCCGCTGGCCTCGCCCACGCCCATGACCTTCTCGCCGGTGAGCCGCCAGTGGATGTAGCCTGCGAGGGTCGTGAGGAAAGCAATGTCCTTCACGTGTTCCTCGTGGTTGAGGATCGCCTGATACAGATGGGCAATGCTCCATCGTTGGGGGATGTTGAAGCCAAAGAGCGCTGTCAGTTCCTCGGCGGCTTCCCCTGTGATGGTGTTGCGCCAAGTGCGGAATTCCGCCAGCTGCTTTCTGTCCTTGTCAAAGGGCAGATAGCCGTGCATCATGGCGGAAACGCCAATGGCGCCGACGGTTGTCAGCTCCGCGCCGAATTTGGCCTTGACGTCGGCTTTCAAATTGGCAAAGCAGGCTTGCAGCCCGGTGTGCACCATGTCCATCGAATACGTCCAGACGCCGTTCACCAGCTGGTTTTCCCACTCGTAGTCACCCTGGGCTACGGGAACGTGCCGTTCATCGATCAAAACGGCCTTGATGCGGGTCGAGCCCAGCTCGATGCCCAATACTGTATTCTTCAATTCCATATTACTTCAATTTCCAAATCAGGTCTTTGACCAGCAGTTCTTCTTCCAGCTTCTCGGGGGTCGTGTCCGCGCCGATGTGGACAAATTCAATATCTATCAT
>CAJOFI010000031.1:0-598 GCA_905233595.1 uncultured Oscillospiraceae bacterium
TCTTGCGGCTGGGCAGCGTGCCGCCGCGCACGACGCGCGCGCTCTGCGCCGTCTCGCAGCGCAAAAGCAGCTTCCCGTCGTCGAGCAGCAGCTCCTGCCCCGCATCCAGGGCATTCAGCACCGCCCCCGGCAGGCACAGCGCCGCAAGCTTGCAGACGCTCCCCGTCTCAAGCTCCAGCGGGCGCTTGAGCTTCCCCACGCGGATCTCCGGCCCCTGCATGTCAATGAGGAGCTTCGGCTGCACGCCCGCGCGCGCTGCCGCCGTGTGCAGCGCCTCGACCATCGGCGCGCTCTCCGGCAGCGTCACATGGCTCAGATTCAGCCGCACCCCGCTCATGCCGAGGCGCAGCATCCGCTCAAGCGTATCGGCGTCCGCACAGCGCGGCCCCAAGGTTCCGTAAATGTCGATCATTGTCTACCTGTCCTGACACAATATAAACTGAAGACTGAAAACTGAAGAATGAATAGTGAAAAATAAAGGTGTCGCTTCGCGACTTATTTATAGTAAACGAATTTGAAAAATGAGTTTACTATATTGCCATGTTTTTCGGTTGCCCCGTCAGGGGCGAGAAAAACGGCTTTGGAAAATTATAGTAAA
>CAJOFI010000031.1:656-10109 GCA_905233595.1 uncultured Oscillospiraceae bacterium
CTAATCCCCCAGCACCGCCATCGCGGCGGCGTACCAGTAGGGGCCGACGTTCACAAAGACCAGCTGCTCGGCGTTCTGCTCGGTGGAGCTGACCTCCTCCGCCCAGGTGCTTGCGGTCTTGTCGAGCGCGAACTGCACCGTGCAGGTGTAGCAGTGCTCGCCGACGCGGTGGAGATTGTCCACGTGCAGCTCCCGGTTCTCCACGGTGCTGCTCGCCGCCCACTGCATCGTGGCGGTGGACTGGGCGATATAGGCGCGAAGCTGCGTCCCGACGAGCGTCGCGTTGACGAGCTTGTTGTAAATGTAGCCGTCGAAGGGCTTGGTCGTGTAGTCCACGTAGGCGCCGAAGTAGCCCTCCGCAAGCTCCCACAGGTGCTCAAGCTCCTTCTGCTCCGCCTCGTCCGCCGCCTCGTCCGAGGGGTAGAAGAAGTGGTAGACCGACTCCCCGCTCATGATGGGCGTCAGAGCTTTCCCGCTTTTGTCGTAGGCCAGCACCTCCGGCGCGGTATAGAGACCGGTGAAGCGGTAGACGTTCGTTTTATAGGCTTCGCTGCCGGTGTAGGACTCCAGCCCCTCCAAAAGCGCGTAGCCGCTCTCACTCACGTCGCTTCTTTTCAGCTCCGCCCCGCCCACGGTGACGCGGAAATCCGCCGGGGCGAAGACCGTGAGCGTGCCCACCGGCTCTGTCACGGCGGAATAGCGCAGGGTCTTCCCCTGCCGGGCGGCGGGAAGCTCCCGCCCGTCGGCGGTGACGTGCAGCTCGCCGTAGAGCGGCGCGACCTTGTAGCGCACGAGCTGCGGCACCTCGTCCATGCGCTGCTCGATGGCGCTCAGCTTTTCAAGCTTCACCCCGCTCTCGCTCAGGCAGTCCTCCCCCAGTATTTTTCCGTTGAGGCGGATCTCCTGGCTTTGGAAGGCCGTGACCTCCACCGTCGCGCTGCGCAGGTTTTTCGTGACGTCCCCGGTGCTGATGCGCGTCAGCCTCCAGGCGTGCCGTCCGAAGGGCAGGCGCTGTTCGCTGCTCGTCAGCTCCACGCGCGCGAGGTTCGAGGGGCCGGAACGGACGTAGAAGATCGCGTGCTCGCTGTCGCTGCCGCTCTTCTCGCTGCGGTAGCTCAGCGGCTCCGTCGTGGTCAGGGATTCGCGGTAGGCCGCGTAGAGCGCCTCGGCGTCCTCGTACTCGCTCACCGTGAAGTCGAGGTTCTCCCCCGCCTTATTGAGCCAGTCCTCCGCGCTCATGAGCTCCATCAGCTCGTCCATGCGCGCCTCGGGGCGTGTGACCTCGTAGATGCCGAGGTACTGATAGAACAGAAAGCAGCCGATCAGCCCCGCGAGCAGCAGCAAAAGCGCCCAGCCGCCCAGGAGCCACAGCCCCAGCCGCTTCTTCGGCTTTTCCTCCCTCTTCACTTCCTCAGCCATCCACGTCACCCTCTTCCATGAGCAAAAACGCCGTGGGGATGCGGCGCGGCCCCACCACGGAGGCGCAGTTGTTGATGATTTTCCCGCCGTAGACCATCACGGTGGAGGAGCCGCCGTCGAGGTTCCCTGCGTTGACGGCGCCGTATTCCAGCATGATGTCGCAGATATCCTGCATCGTCGCGCCGAGGGTGCTGATGCTGCGCCCGTCCAGGACGAGCAGCAGCAGCGCCCCGTCCTCCCGCTGGCCGATGGCCGTGCGGGGGTTGACGCCGCCGCCGAGGTTCTGCTTCTGCACCTCGCCGTTTACGATCAGCGCGGAGGCGAGGCCGTCGTAGGTCTCGAAGCTCACCGCCCAGCGGATGCGCGCGTCCCTGGCCTGCTGCGCGGTCATGAAGCCGACGTGCAGGATGCCGTCCTCATCAAGCCCCACGAGATGGAAGCCGCTCGCGTGGTTTGCGCCCCAGGTGATCTCCCCGTCGTCGATGACGATGCCCTGGGGGGTGCTGCCGTTGCCGCGCCCGCCCTCGTCGTTGAAGCCGCCCGCGTTGATGCCCGCGATCGCGCCGTAGCGCTCCACCATCTCGGTCAGCTCCCAGCCCGGCTCCTTGCCGAAGTTGTCGGAGGTGCCGAGGATGACGCGCCTGGGGTCGTAGACGATGAGGAGCTTTCCCTTGCAGGTGCCCTCGGAGATGTCCAGCAGCTCGTAGCCGGGGCCTTCGTCCTCTTCCTCCACGCTCTCGGCCATGTGGATGAGGGAGGTGTTGACGTCCTTGCCCTCCTCGATGGGGGAGCTGACGGACTTATACTGCTCCAGCTCCTCCTCGCTCAAAAAGATGCGGGCGACCCAGCGGATGGCGCTCGTCTCCCGCACGGAGCGGGTGAAGGTCTCGGTGGCGGTGGGCGAGGGGCCTTTTTCCAGCACCCAGATCACGCCCAGCAGCGCAAAAAGCGCGCACGCAAGCGTCACGCCCAGAAAGCCCAGCGCGTATTTGACCGGCCCCGGCAGCCTTTTCTTCGTCTTCTCTTGCAGCATTTCGGTATCCATAGCGGCTCCTGAATGATCGGTTTTCGTAACAATTTATGTTACCATCCCGCGCGGAACTTGTCAATCCGAAAAAAATGGTCAGCACGACAAACGCATGAATGGAGAAACTGTAAACAACACGTCTTGCCTCCCCCTATGGGGGAGGTGGCATTTGCCGATCTCCCGCGAGGCAAATGACCGAAACGCCCTCTCAGTCTCGCTCGCAAGCTCAATTGGTCACGTTTTTACAAATTGTTCACTCATGCGTTTGTCGTGAGTGGTCAGTGGCCACTGACCACTCGATTTGTGCGATTTATACAGTATAATCGGGGTTTGGCCGTATTATAATTCATGATTGCAACTGCTTGTCACGGGAAAAAAGCTGTGCTATACTTTAGCCATCCAAAAAAACACTGTTGCAGGAGGTTTTTCTATGCTTACCAATGAATACCTGAAAAAGGTCTATGCCGACGTAGAGCGGCGCGACGCCCATGAGCCTGAGTTCCTGCAGGCCGTGCGCGAGGTCTTTGAGTCCCTGGAGCTCGTCGTTGACAAGCACCCCGAGTGGGAGAAGGCCTCCCTGCTCGAGCGCTTTGTCGAGCCGGAGCGCGTGATCGAGTTCCGCGTCCCCTGGGTGGACGACGCGGGCGTCGTGCGCGTCAACCGCGGCTACCGCGTGCAGTACAACTCCGCCATCGGCCCCTACAAGGGCGGCCTGCGCTTCCATCCGAGCGTGAACCTTTCCATCATGAAGTTCCTCGGCTTCGAGCAGATTTTGAAAAACTCCCTGACCACGCTGCCCATGGGCGGCGGCAAGGGCGGCTCTGACTTTGACCCGAAGGGCAAGAGCGACGCCGAGGTCATGCGCTTCTGCCAGAGCTTCATGACCGAGCTCTACCGCCACATCGGCCAGTTCACCGACACCCCCGCCGGGGATATCGGCGTCGGCGCGCGCGAGGTCGCGTACCTGTACGGGCAGTACAAGCGCATCGTTGACCGCTTCGAGGGCGGCGTGCTGACCGGCAAGGGGCTGACCTTCGGCGGCTCTCTCGCCCGCACGCAGGCGACGGGCTACGGCCTGTGCTACTTCGCGGCCGAGGCGCTCAAGTACCAGGCGAACACCAGCTACGAGGGCAAGACCGTCGTGGTCTCCGGCTCCGGCAACGTCGCGCAGTACTGCGCCGAGAAGGTCACGCAGCTCGGCGGCAAGGTCGTCGCGATGTCCGACTCCCAGGGCTACGTCTACGACCCGAAGGGCATCGACCTGCCGAAGCTCTTCGACATCAAGCAGAAGCGCAGAGCCCGCATCTCCGTCTACGCCGACGAGGTCGAGGGCGCGCAGTACGTCCCCGGCTGCAAGAACATCTGGAACGTCAAGTGCGACATCGCCCACCCCTGCGCAAGCCAGAACGAGATGGACGAGAAGGGCGCGCAGGCGCTGGTCGATAACGGCTGCATCGCGGTCTTCGAGGGCGCGAATATGCCGCTGACGCCGGAAGCCATCGCCGTCGTGCAGGCAAACGGCCTGCTCTACTCCCCCGGCAAGGCCTCGAACGCGGGCGGCGTCGCCACCTCGGGTCTTGAGATGAGCCAGAACTCCATCCGCATGAGCTGGAGCTTCGAGGAAGTGGACGAGAAGCTGCACGGCATCATGAAGAGCATCTACAAGGCCTGCTACGACGCCTCCGTCGAGTGCGGCAAGCCGGGCGATCTGATGGTCGGCGCCAACGTCGCGGGCTTCCTCAAGGTGGCCGAGGCCATGATGGCTCAGGGCGTTGTGTGAGTTTTGAGGAGACGCGGTTTTCCCGTGAATAAAGAAACCGGGCTGGGAATTGAAAACCCAGCCCGGGTTTTACTATCTCAAAACGCAAAACTGTCTACGCCTGGCGGCAGGTGAACAGCAGCACCTGGCGGTCCCTTGCGATCTGCTTTAGAAGCTCCATGGCCTGCTTGAAGCGGGTCTCGTCGAGGTTTACCAGCGCGTCGTCGATGATGAGCGGGCAGGGCTCCCCCTCGGGGAGCGCGAGCTCGCACACCGCGAGGCGCACCGCGAGATACATGAGGTCGAGCGTCCCCGCGCTCAGATACTCGCTGTCGCGGGCGAGCGCGTCGCCCTTCGTGCGGGCGCGGGCGGAGAAGTCGCGGTTAATGAGCACGTCCTCGTAGCGCCCGCCCGTCACCTCGGACATATACTGCGCGGCGAGCCGCCCCAGCTCCGGCGAGAAGCGGCGCTGCAGCTCGGTGTCGGCCTCGCGCAGGGCGTCCTCCGCCATGCTGATCGCGTCGTATTCCTCCTGGATCTGCTCATACTGCTCGCGCAGGCAGCTTAAAGAGCTTGCCAGCACCAGCGGGTCGCCCATCGCGGAGAGCCGCCCGTTTAATTCCGCGATCCTCGCCGACAGGCGCTCCCCCTCCGCGCGCGCGGCGGTGAGCGCGCGGCTGAGCTTCGCCGCCTCCGTACTGCCGGAGGCGAAGTCCAGCTCCGAGATCGCGCTCTCCTCGAGCGAGGTGATGCGCGTGCGCGTCTGCTCGTAGGCCTCCCGGCTGAGCCGTTCCGCCTCCTCCGCCTCGCGCAGCGCGTCCTCGAGCGCCATGTGCCGCCGGAGGATGCCCTCCAGCTCCGCCGCGGTGCTCACGCGGTAACTCTTGAGGATCTGCCGCCGCCGCTCGAGCGCCTGCTGGGCGGTCTGCCGCGCTTTGGAATAGCGCAGCAGCAGCACCACCGCCGCCGCGCACAACAGCCCCGCCGCGCACATCACGGGCAGCAGCGGCTTGACGCTGTACACCGCCGCGCACACCGCCGCGAGCACGAAGCAGAGGATCGCGGGCCACAGCGCCTTGCCGGTCTTGCGCGTGCGGGAGAGACTTTTCAGCTCCTCCCGGTCGCGCGTGAGCTTCTCGTGCAGCGCCTCGCGGCTCATGTCGCCAAAATCGCTCTGCCGCAGCTCCTCGCGGCGCCGGGAGAGCGCCTGCACGGTCTCGTCGTGGGCGTCGCTCGCCTCCTGCAGCTCCTTATGCCCGCTGCTCAGACGGCTCAGCGCGTCCTTGCGCTGGCGCTTGCGGCTCTCGGTGACGGCCTGCTCGAGCCGCGCGCAGTCGGCGCGGTTCTGCTCAAGCTCCCGCTCGAGCCGCTGCACGTCCTCCACCGAGCCGCCCATGTCGTCGAGCCTGCCCTGCAGCTCGTCCATCCTGCCCTCCAGCTCCGGCAAAAGCCCGCGCCGGTTGAAGCGGCGCTTGCGCTGCCAGGCGCGAAGCCGCTCGTCCGCCTCGGAAAAGGAGCTCTGCTCCTCCCCGGTGGCGACGATGGCCGCGATGCGCTTTTCCAGGTCGGGGCTGCCCGACACGGCGACGGCGCCCTGCCCCACGAAAGCCGTGCGGCGGAACACGTCCCGCGTCACGCCGGTCAGCAGCTCCCCCGCGTTCTGGCCGGTCATGCCGTCCACCGGGGTGTTCGTGCCCGTGTAGAGGGCGGAGAACTCCTTCATCGGCGCGCCCTTGGCGTGGGTCGTGCGGCTGAGAGTGATGTCGCAGTTGTCGGCCGTCAGCTCCATCGTGCCCTCCATCGGCGCGCCCGACCAGGGGGCGTAGCGCTGCTTGTCGGGGAGGTGACCTGCCCGCGCGCGCTCGGCGGAGTCCACCCCGTAGAGCATGGCCTGGATGAAGGCGCACCAGGTCGATTTGCCCGATTCATTGGGCGCGTAGATCACGTTGAGCCCCTCGTGGAAGCTCAGGCTCTCGTTTTCCAGCTTCCCGAAGGACGCCGTCAGCTTACGGATCTTCATGCTGCACCACCTCCTCGGCGTTGTTGAGCGCGGCAAGCCCCCAGCGCGCCGCCTGCTCGATGCGCTTGCGCTCCTCATCGTCGCGCGCCTTCTCGTAGCGCTGCAAAAGCCTGCGCAGGAAAAGCCCGCGCAGCGTATCCTCCCCCGCGCTGTCCCACACGCCGCGCCGCAGCCGCGTCTCGTCGCGAAGTTGCAGCTCGAAGAACATATCGGAGAGGTTTTCGTAGAGCTTCTTCAGGTCCGGCGACTCGTCCGTCTCGCCGCTGAGCACGATGCGGTAGACGTCGCTCACCGTGTCGTCCGGAAGCTGGGTGTGCACCGCGAGCAGCGGGTCTGCCCCGCTCACGTCGAGCTTCACGGTCTCATAGCGGCGCTTGGCGATGCAGACGCTTTTGAGCTCGCACTCGCCCTCGGTGAGCGTCACAATGCTGACGGTCTTCTCCCCCGTCTCGTCAAAGCCGCGCCCCTCCGGGCAGCCCGGCCAGGAATACCAGGTGCTCCCGGCGCGCAGAAGGCCGCTGGCCTTGTGGATGTGCCCCAGCGCGACGTAGTCCATGCCGCTCTCTTCAAGCTGCTGCTCGCTGATCGGGTCATAGCGGGAGTCCTTCACGCCCACCTCCCCGTGCAGGCAGAGGACGTGGAACACGTCCTGCTCCCTCGGCGCGCGGAAGCCCTCGAGCAGCCCCGCGCTCGTCGGCTCGGTGAAGGCCGCGCCGTAGACGCGCGCGCCGAGCTCCGGCAGCACGACGCTGCGCACCGCGCTGTCGGTGAAGACGTGCACGTGCTCGGGAAGCTGCAATCTCGCGTAAGGTGAGCGCGGCGAGTACCAGTCGTGATTGCCGGGGGAGATGAACACCGGCGCCGGAACCTCCCGCAGGGCGCGCAGAAGCTCCTCCCCGGTCTCGTAATAGGTGTTGGCCGAGTCAAGCAGATCGCCCGCGAGCAGCACCAGCTCCACCTGCTCCTCGGCGGCGAGCTCCGCAAGCCTGCCCAGCAGCTCCCGCTGCTCCGCCCGGCGGATCGCGGCCTTGCCCGCCGAGAGCCCCTCGAAGGGGGAGTCCAGGTGCAGATCGGCCGCGTGCAGAATTTTCAGCTTTCTCATTCCAGCCTCACACTCTCCGCGCTGACGCAGCGCCCCGTCTCAGGCTCGATCACGAACAGGCAGCCCTCCAGCTTGCCCGGCCCCTTGGCCGCGGCGTAGCGCTGGGGCGGGTCGCCCATGAACTTGCCGATGCTCTGCTCGGGGTCGATGCCCAGCACCGAATCCCGCGCGCCCGTCATGCCGAGGTCGGTAATGTAGCCCGTCCCCTTGGGCAGCACGCAGGCGTCCGAGGTCTGCACATGGGTGTGCGTGCCCCAGACGGCGCTGGCCTTCCCGTCGAGCAGGTAGCCCATCGCCCGCTTCTCGCTGGTGCCCTCGGCGTGGAAATCCACGAGGATGATCTTCTCCTTGATCTCCGCCATGTAGCCGTCGGCGATCACGAAGGGGTTATCCGTGTTGTTGTCGAGCGTGAAGCGCCCCATGAGGTTTAAGACGCACACGTCCCCGAAGGGCGCGGAATACACCGCGATGCCCCGCCCCGGGCACTGGGGACCGAAGTTCGCCGGGCGCAAAATTTTGCTGCGCTCGTCGAGATAGGGGCGCAGCTCGGTGCGCGTCCAGGTGTGGTTGCCGAGGGTGATGACGTCCGCCCCGGCGCGGAAGATCTGATCCGCCTGCCGCGGCGTGATGCCGACGACGTTCGCGTTCTCGCCGTTGACCACGACGAAGTCGATCCCGTTTTCCTTGCGGTAAGCCTTGAGCCGCTTTTCCAGAAACAGCAGCCCCGGTTCCCCGCACACGTCGCCCACGGCCAGTATTTTTACAGCCATACAAGCGCCTCCTCTGCTATGCTTTCCTTGATTGTAATATTGTACCACAATTCTCCCGCAAGTATCAACGGTAATCTTGGGCATACTACAAATGAAAGGAAAGGAGGCGCAGAAATGGACAAGAAAATGATCGCCATGGGCATGATGGGCGCGGCCGCCGTGGGCGGAGCCGTGATGCTGCTCAAGCCGAAGAAGAACCGCCGCGTGAAAAAGGCGCTCAAAACCGTCGGCGACGCCGTCAACACCATCTCCGGCATGCTCGGCTGAGAGGGAGCCTTTCTCCAAGGGCAAATTTTTTTGAGGGAAAGCAAAATTTTTTTGAAAAACCCCTTGCAATTCTCGGAAAGCTGTGCTAATATATCGAGGCTGTCAGGAAAACACCTGATATGCGCTGTTAGCTCAGCTGGATAGAGCGTCTGGCTACGGACCAGAAGGTCAGGGGTTCGAATCCCTTACAGCGTGCCAAAAAAGCCCGACCCCAAAGGGGTTGGGCTTTTTTGCGCCTGTATGGGATTCGAATCAAAATACGAAGATGCCATAGGGCATCTTCGTTGACCGGTTCAAAAACCGGTCAACTCCTTTATTCTGTTTTCCCGTCCCCCGCAAGGGAAAACAGAATGCATGCGAATCCCTTACAGCGTGCCAAAAAAGCCCGACCCCAAAGGGGTTGGGCTTTTTTGCGCCTGTATGGGATTCGAATTAAAATACGAAGATGCCATAGGGCATCTTCGTTGACCGGTTCAAAAACCGGTCAACTCCTTTATTCTGTTTTCCGTCCCCCGCAAGGGAAAACAGAATGCATGCGAATCCCTTACAGCGTGCCGGTTTTTCGCTTTTGTAAAAGAAAGCGAAAATTGTGACCGCCGTCGATCCAGTTTTGCTGATCTGTGAAAAATGTATCTTTGCACGGGTAGATTTTCGTTGTATAATCGTGATGGAATTTGTGTACAAGATACCGGGCGGGAGGGCGAAGCATGAAAATCTACACGATCATCGGCGGCGTGAACGGCACCGGCAAGAGCAGTCTGACCGGCGTTCTGAAAGCGCAGAGGAGCGATCTGGGGCGCATCATCGACGTGGACAGGATCACTGCCGAGAACGGCGGCAGCGCCATCCTGGGCGGCAAGCTCGCGCTCGAGCGCATCCGGGAGTGTCTGGATAAGGGACTGAGCTTCACGCAGGAGACAACGCTCTCGGGCCGCAAGACGGAGCTCACAGTGCGGGAGGCGCGGGAGCGGGGTTACAGCATCCGGCTCTACTACGTGGGTCTGGACAGCGCGGAGGAGTGCCTGCTGCGCATCGAAAACCGCGTGGCTCACGGCGGGCACAACATCCGGGAGGAGGACGTACTGCGCC
>CAJOFI010000032.1 GCA_905233595.1 uncultured Oscillospiraceae bacterium
TTGATGGGGATTTCGATGGTCTTACCGGCGGTGTTCGCCATCAGACCGCGCATACCGGCGAGCTGGCGGATCTGGTTCATGGAGCCGCGGGCGCCGGAGTTTGCCATCATGTAGATGGGGTTGTATTCGTCGAGCGCGTTACTCAGCGCGTCGGTCACGTCCTTGGTGGTCTTCTCCCACTCGGAGACGACCAGGCGGTAGCGCTCGTCGTCGGTGATGAAGCCGCGCTTGAACTGCCGCTCGATGCGCACGACCTCCTGCTCGGTCTCGTGGATGAGCTCGTACTTCGCACTCGGCACGGTCATATCCGCGACGGAAATGGTGATGGCGCCCTTGGTGGAGTACTTGTAGCCCATGGCCTTGATGCTGTCGAGCACCTCAGCGGAGATGGTGAAGCCGTACTTCTGGATGCAGCGGTCGATGATGTCGCCGAGCTGCTTCTTGCCGACCTGGAAGCCGATCTCGTGGTCAAAGGCGTGATCGGGATCGCTGCGATCGACATAGCCGAGATCCTGCGGGATCGGCTCGTTGAAGATGATGCGGCCGACGGTGGTGACGATGGTCTTCTTGACCTCGACGCCGTCCACGGTCTTGGTCACGCGCAGGCGGATCGGGGCGTGCAGACCCACGGCGCCCTCGTGATAGGCCATGATGGCCTCGTTTGCGTCGCGGTAGAGGAGGGTGGGTTTATAGGTCGCGGGGCGGAGCTTGGCGTTCTTCGCCTCGAGATTCTTCGCGTAGAGCTCGTCGCCGTCCACGACGCTCCCGGCCTCAAGCCCGGTGTCGCCCGGATCGTCCACGATCAGGCGCTCCGCGCCCTTCTCGGCCGAGCCGATGCGCACCATGGTCAGATAGTAGGAGCCGAGGATCATGTCCTGCGTCGGCACGGTGACGGGGTGGCCGTCCTGCGGGCGCAGCAGGTTATTCGCCGAGAGCATGAGGATGCGCGCCTCAGCCTGCGCCTCGGCGGAGAGGGGCAGGTGGATGGCCATCTGGTCGCCGTCAAAGTCGGCGTTGTAGGCGGTGCAGACCAGGGGGTGCAGGCGCAGGGCGCGACCCTCGACGAGGATCGGCTCAAAGGCCTGGATGCCCAGGCGGTGCAGCGTGGGAGCGCGGTTGAGGAGCACGGGATGCTCCTTGATGACGTCCTCGAGCGCGTCCCAGACCTCGGTGCGCTGCTTATCGACCATCTTCTTGGCGGACTTGATGTTGTTGGCAACGCCGTCCTCGACGAGCTTCTTCATCACGAAGGGGCGGAAGAGCTCGATGGCCATTTCCTTGGGCACGCCGCACTGGTAGATCTTGAGGTCGGGGCCGACGACGATAACGCTTCGGCCGGAGTAGTCCACGCGCTTGCCGAGCAGGTTCTGGCGGAAGCGCCCCTGCTTGCCCTTGAGCATATCGCTCAGGGACTTGAGCGCGCGGGAGTTTGCGCCGGTGACGGCGCGGCCGCGGCGGCCGTTGTCAATGAGGGCGTCCACCGCCTCCTGCAGCATGCGCTTCTCGTTGCGCACGATGATGTCGGGGGCGTTGAGCTGCTGGAGCCGCTTGAGGCGGTTGTTGCGGTTGATGACGCGGCGGTAGAGGTCGTTCAAGTCGGAGGTCGCGAAGCGGCCGCCGTCAAGCTGCACCATGGGGCGGATCTCGGGCGGGATGACGGGCAGGATGTCGATGACCATCCACTCGGGGCGGTTGCCGCTCTGGCGGAAGGCCTCGACCACCTCGAGGCGCTTGACGAGCTTGGCCTTCTTCTGGCCGTTGGCGGTCTTGAGCTCCTCGCGCAGCTCGGAAGCGAGCTTCTCGCAGTCGATCTGCTGCAGCAGCTCCTTGATGGCCTCGGCGCCGATGCCGGCCTTGAAGTCGTCCTCGTACTTCTCGCGCATCTCGCGGTACTCGCGCTCAGAGAGGATCTGGCACTTCTGCAGCGGGGTGAAGCCGGGGTCGATGACGATATAATTGGCAAAGTACAGAACCTTCTCCAGCATGCGCGGGGTCAGGTCGAGCATCAGACCCATGCGGCTGGGGATGCCCTTGAAGTACCAGATATGGCTCACGGGGGCGGCCAGCTCGATGTGACCCATGCGCTCGCGGCGCACCTTGCTCTTGGTGACCTCGACGCCGCAGCGGTCGCAGATCTTGCCCTTGTAGCGGATCTTCTTATACTTGCCGCAGTGGCACTCCCAGTCCTTGGTGGGTCCGAAAATGCGCTCGCAGAAGAGGCCGTCGCGCTCGGGCTTGAGGGTTCTGTAGTTGATGGTCTCCGGCTTCTTCACCTCGCCGTAGGACCAGCTCAAGATCATCTCAGGGGAAGCGATGCCAATCTGAATGGCGTCAAAGGGTGTATAGCTCATCAATCTTCCTCCTCACTGTCAAAATCCATATCCAGATCGGCGCCGAGCTCGTCCGCGGGCACGTCCTCAATGGAGTAGCCCTCCGCCTCCAGCTCGCTGTCGTCAGCCTGGTACAGCTCATCCTTCATATTGGGGATGAAATCGTCTTCATCGTCATCCTTCAGCTCGATCTCCGCGCCGTTCTCGTCCAGCACGCGCACGTCGAGGCAGAGGCTCTGCAGCTCCTTGACGAGCACCTTGAAGCTCTCGGGCACACCGGGCTGCGGGATGTTGTTGCCCTTGACAATGGCCTCGTAGGTCTTGACGCGCCCGGTCACGTCGTCGGACTTGACGGTCAGAATCTCCTGCAGGGTGTAGGCCGCGCCGTAGGCCTCCAGCGCCCAGACCTCCATTTCGCCGAAGCGCTGGCCGCCGAACTGCGCCTTGCCGCCCAGAGGCTGCTGGGTCACGAGGCTGTAGGGGCCGGTGGAGCGGGCGTGGATCTTATCGTCCACCAGATGGTGGAGCTTGAGGAAGTAGACCCAGCCGACGGTCACGTCGTTATCGAACTTCTCGCCGGTGCGGCCGTCGTACATGACGCTCTTGCCGTCCTCGCGCAGACCCGCCTGGCGCAGGGTCTCGCGGATGGTGGTCTCGTTGGCGCCGTTGAAGATCGGCGTCGCGACCTTCCAGCCCAGCGCCTGCGCAGCGTAGCCGAGGTGAACCTCGAGCACCTGCCCGATGTTCATACGGGAAGGCACGCCCAGGGGGTTCAGCACGATGTCAAGCGGGGTGCCGTCGGGCAGATAGGGCATATCCTCGCGCGGCAGGATGCGGGAGACGACGCCCTTGTTGCCGTGGCGGCCGGCCATCTTGTCGCCCACGGAGATCTTGCGCTTCTGGGCGATGTAGACGCGAACGACCTGGTTGACGCCGGGGTTCATCTCGTCCCCGGCCTCACGGGTGAAGACCTTCACGTCCACGATGATGCCGCTCTCGCCGTGGGGCACCTTGAGCGAGGTGTCGCGCACCTCGCGCGCCTTCTCGCCGAAGATCGCGCGCAGCAGGCGCTCCTCGGCGGTCAGATCGGTCTCGCCCTTGGGCGTGACCTTGCCGACGAGGATGTCACCGGCGGTGACCTCCGCGCCGACCATGATGATGCCGCGCTCGTCGAGGTACTTGAGCGCCTCGTCGCCGACGCCGGGAATGTCGCGGGTGATCTCCTCGGGGCCGAGCTTGGTGTCGCGCGCGTCGCACTCGTACTCCTCCACATGGATGGAGGTGAACACGTCTTCCATCACGAGCCGCTCGTTTAAGAGGATCGCGTCCTCGTAGTTGTAGCCCTCCCAGTTCATGTAGCCGACCAGGATGTTCTTGCCGAGCGAAATCTCACCGTTGGAGGTGCTCGGGCCGTCGGCCAGCACGTCGCCCTCGCAGACGCGGTCGCCCACGGAGACGATGGGGCGCTGGTTGAAGCAGGTGCCCTGGTTGGAGCGGGCAAACTTGATGAGCTTGTAGTCCTTGATCTCACCGGAATCGTACTTCACGGTGACGTAGTTTGCGTCCACGCGGCGCACGACGCCGTCGCCCTCGGCGAGGACGCAGACGCCGGAGTCCACCGCGCACTTGTGCTCAATGCCGGTGGCGACGATGGGCGCCTGGGTGGTCATCAGAGGCACCGCCTGGCGCTGCATGTTCGCGCCCATCAGCGCGCGGTTGGCGTCGTCGTTTTCGAGGAAGGGGATCATCGCCGTCGCGATGGATACCATCATCTTCGGCGAAATATCGATATAGTCAACGTCCTCGCGGTTGACCTCGATGGTATCGTTGCGGTGGCGGCAGGTGATACGCTTTCTCGCGAGGCAGCCGTTCTCGTCCACCGGCTCGGAGGCCTGGGCGACGACGAACTGATCCTCCTGGTCGGCGGTCATGTAATCGACCTGGTCGGTCAGGCGGCAGGTACCCTTCTCCACCTTGCGGTAGGGGGCGACGAGGAAGCCGTACTCGTTGGCGCGGGCGTAGGAGGCGAGGTAGTTGATCAGGCCGATGTTCGGGCCCTCAGGCGTCTCGATCGGGCAGAGGCGGCCGTAGTGGCTGTAATGCACGTCGCGCACGTCAAAGCTCGCGCGCTCGCGGCTCAGACCGCCGGGGCCGAGGGCGGACATACGGCGCTTATGCGTAAGCTCAGAGAGGGGGTTGGTCTGGTCCATGAACTGCGAGAGGGGGCTGGAGCCGAAGAACTCCTTGATCGCCGCGGTCACGGGGCGGATGTTGATGAGGCTCTGGGGCGTCACGATGTCCAGATCCTGCAGGGTCATGCGTTCGCGGATGACACGCTCCATGCGCGAAAAGCCGATGCGGAACTGGTTCTGCAGCAGCTCGCCCACGCAGCGGACGCGGCGGTTGCCCAGATGGTCGATATCGTCGGCCTCACCGATGCCGTGGGCGAGGCAGTTGAGGTAGTTGACGGAGGAGAAAATATCGTCCACGACGATGTGCTTGGGGATGAGCACGTCGATGTTCTCGCGGATAGCGTCCTTGAGCGCCTCGCCCTCGTACTGCTCCATGAGCTGGCGCATGACGATGGCGCGCACCTTCTCCCTGACGCCGAGCTCGGCCGGGTCGAAGTCCACGAACTTTCTGAGATCGACCATGCCGTTGGAGAAGACGCGAACGGTCTTGCCGTCCACGTTCAGCAGCACGTCGATAACGCCGGCGTCGGCAATGACGCGCGCCTTCTCACGGGTGAGCACCTCGCCCTCGTCGGCCAGCAGCTCGCCGGTGAAGGGGTCGGCGACCGGGGCGGCCAGCGCGTGCCCCGCGATGCGCGGGAAGAGGGAGAGCTTCTTGTTGAACTTGTAGCGGCCGACGTTGGAGAGCTCGTAGCGGCGGCGGTCAAAGAACAGGCCGTCCAGCAGGCTCTCGGCGGACTCCACCGTCGGGGGGTCGCCGGGGCGCAGCTTGCGGTAGATCTCCAGCAGGCACTCCTCGCGGCTCTGTGCGGTGTCCTTGTCCAGCGTCGCGACGATGCGCTCGTCCTCGCCGAAGATCTCCTTGATGCGCTCGTTCGTGGTCGCGCCGACGTAGGGGTCGGCCACGCAGCTGAGCCAGGTGGCGGGCTTATTCTCGTCGTAGGCGCCCATCGCCTTGAGGAACCAGGTGATGGGCAGCTTGCGGTTCTTGTCGATGCGGACGTTGAAAACGTCGTTTGCGTCCGTCTCATACTCGAGCCAGGCGCCGTGGTAGGGGATCACCGTGGAGCCGTAGACCGAGATCATGGCCTTGTCGGTGGTCTTCTCGAAATACACGCCGGGAGAGCGCACGATCTGGGAGACGATGACACGCTCCGCGCCGTTGATGACGAAGGTGCCGCCGGGGGTCATGATCGGGAAATCGCCCATGAAGATCTCCTGCTCCTTGATCTCCTCGGTCTCCTTGTTGCGAAGGCGCACCCGCACCTTGAGGGGCTTGGCGTAGGTGGCGTCGCGCGCCTTGCACTCCTCCTCGCTGTACTTGGGCTTCTCGTCCATCGAGTAGTCGATGAAGCTCAGCTCCAGGTTGCCGGAATAGTCGGTCACGGAATCTACGTCCTTAAAGACCTCGCGCAGACCGGTCTCCAGAAACCACTTGTAGGAGCTCTTCTGGATCTCCAGCAGGTTGGGCATATCCCGGATCTCCTCGACCCGGGCAAAGCTCTTTCGCAGGGTCTTGCCGTAGAGAACATCTTTTGGCATGGCACACTCTCCTTCTTGATCTTGAAACGCCCGGCACAGTTGTCAGATTGTCAAAGCCCGGCATTGATTTTACACGTTCACGCTGATATACTCAATGCAGATGGATCGTGGGGCAGAGTGCCCCCTCCCCCTGCACAATTAGCAAGGTATTTTACCATTGTAACCGTTTCGTTGTCAAGTGGTATTTTGTTAAATATTGAAGATTCTGCGGGAGTGCCGAACTCCCGTTTTCTTTTTGTGAAAGGGCAATTGCTTATGGACTCCGTTTCGATCATTTTGCTGGCTTTGGAAGGCGCGTTCGGGCTGCTGCTGCTCTGGCGCGAGGGGCTGCTGCAGAGCCGGAGGGCCTTTGTCGTCTCGCTGCTGCTCACGGCGCTCGCCTTCGCGCTCAGGGGCATGGCCTTCGATTACGAGACGCTGGACTATCAGAATTTCCTGCACCCCTGGTGCGAGTTCTTCCGCGCAAACGGCGGCTTCAAGGCTCTCGCCACGCCGGTGGGAAATTACAACATCCCCTATTTGTATTTCCTCGCGCTCTTCTCCTATCTGCCCATCCGCGACCTGTATCTCATCAAGCTTCTGAGCGTGTTCTTCGACGTGCTGCTCGCCTGGAGCGGCGCAAGGCTCTTAGGCCGCGTCACGGGCAGCCGTGCGCGCCGCCTCGCCTGCTATTTCACGGTGCTGTATCTGCCCACGGTGTTTCTAAACGGCGCGCTCTGGGGGCAGTGCGACGGGGTGTACGTCGCGCTCGCGCTGCTCGCGATCGACCTTGCTCTGGAGGCGGCTTTAAGCTGCAGGCCGTGTTCGTCATGCCGATCTACGCGGTCTTTCTCATTCAGGGAAAAATCAGTTGGAAGCACCTGCTCGTCTTCCCCGCGGCCTACGTGCTGCTGGTGCTGCCCGCCGTGCTGCTCGGCCGTCCCTTCCTCGACACCGTTACGCTCTACTTTAACCAGACCGGCTCCATCGGCTCCGGGCTCAACTACAACTCCCCCTCCGTCTACGCGATCTTCTGGCGCATCCGCGAGACCGAGCCCGCCGCCACCGTCGGCATCGTCTGCGCGTTTTTGTACGTGGTGAACGTGATCGCGGTAGCCTGGGTCAACCGGGCGCGGCTGACCGACCGGGCAGTGCTCGCGATGGCGCTGCTGCTCGCGGTGGGCATCCCCTTCATGCTCCCGCACATGCACGACCGCTATTTCTACGCGGCGGATATTTTAAGCGTGGTGCTGGCCTACGCGATCCCCGCGCTCTGGCTGGCAGCGCCGCTGACGGAGTTTGCCTCCTTTTTAGGCTACCACGCCTATCTCAAAATGCGCTATCTTCTGCCCATGCGCTACGGCAGCGCCGCGCTCATCCTCACCCTCGCCCTCGCGCTCATCGGCATGCTCGCCTCCCTCTCCGAAGAAAAAAAGAGAAAAAAGAAAAAAAGTCCT
>CAJOFI010000033.1 GCA_905233595.1 uncultured Oscillospiraceae bacterium
ATCCCCGCGTCGGTGGGGAAGTCGAAGCGCAGGCGGTAGGAATAGAGCGCCTGCCCCTTCTCCCCGAAGTCGCGGTTGAAGCGCTCGCTGCCGTACTTCCCGTCGCCCAGCAGCGGCCAGCCCGCGTGCGCCATCTGCACGCGGATCTGGTGCGTCCGCCCGGTGCCGAGGCGGCACTCCACGAGCGAGAGCGCGCCCCTGGACTTGAGCACCTTATAGTAGGTCACGGCGGTCTTCGCGCCGGGCTCGTATCTTTCCTTGACAAAGACCTGGTTCTTCTTCGCGTCCTTGAACAGCACGTTTTCGAGCTTCCCCTCGCTCGGCTTCGGCCTGCCCCGCACGGCGCAGAGGTAGTATTTCTCGATCTCCCGGTCGCGGATCTTCTCGTTGAGGATGCGCAGGGTCTCCGCGTTCTTCGCCGCGATCACGATGCCGCCGGTGTTGCGGTCAATGCGGTTGCAGAGCGCGGGGGTGAAGGCGTTTTCCTCCTTCGGCCGCCACTCGCCCTTCTGCGCGAGATAGGCCTGGATGTTCGCGATGAGGGTGTTGTAGTCCCAGACCCCGGCGCTGTGGCAGAGGACGCCGGGCTTCTTGTCGGCAAGGAGGACGTTCTCGTCCTCGTAGACGACGGTGAGGCGCGGCGTGCCCACCTTGAGGTAAGAATTTTCCTCTCGGGGCTTTTCAAAGAACTCGTCGTTGATGTATAATTGGATCGTGTCATTGAGCTGCAGGCGCGTGTCGCGCTTGGCGCCCTTGCCGTTTACCTTGATGCGCTTCAGGCGGACGTATTTTTGCAGCAGGCTCTCCGGCAGGAGGGGGACGGCCTTCCCGACAAAGCGGTCAAGCCGCTGCCCGGCGTCGTTTTGGCGGATCGTCAGTTCTTTCATAAAAATCTCCGGCGCAAAATTGTTTTTTTGTATTATACAGCGGAAAATAAGCCTTGACAAGTGGGAAAGCTTCAACTATAATATCAAAGCGCGATTGTACGAGAGGTATTGCTATGCGTCTTGATTTACGAGAGATCATTGAGGTTCCCGGCGGCTCTGTTCCCTTCGAGGCGGAGCTTGCGACGGAGCGGCTGGATTTTGCGTCGGTGAAGGCGTATAAGACCCGCCCCCATGCCGAAGGCCGCGTGTATAACGAGGCCGGGGTGCTCCACCTGGAGGGGACGCTGACGGCGGAGATGCTCTGCGTCTGTGACCGCTGCGGCGAGGAATTCGAGAGCGTGAAGGAGCTTCCGCTCGAGGCCACCATCGTGGAGGAGGAGAGTGAGGAGTACCCGGAGCTCTACGTCCTGGACGGCAACGAGATCGACCTGGACGAGATTCTGGAGACGAGCCTGATTCTCGACATGGAGACGAAGTTCCTCTGCAAGGAGGACTGCAAGGGTCTCTGCGATACCTGCGGCGCAAACCTTAACCTTGGCCCCTGCGGGTGCAGGAAACCACGCGATCCAAGATTTGCTGTGCTTGAGCAGCTTTTGGATAAATAAAACTTGTGCTGCTCAAAACAGCCAGGAATCAGGAGGTGTCACCATGGCAGTCCCGAAAGGAAAAGTATCTCGGCAGAGACGCGATAAGAGACGTTCTTCCACCTGGAAGCTCACCGCTCCCGGCATCGTTGTTTGCCCCAACTGCGGCGAGTACTGCATGCCCCACCGCGTATGCCGCCACTGCGGTCAGTATAAGGGCCGCGCGGTCATCAACGTCGAGGAGAGCAAGTAAGAGATAGCTTGAGGAGGAGAAGGGTTGACCTGCTCCTCCTTTTGCTATTGTGCTGAAAGTGAAAAGTTATGGTGTTCCCTTCGGGAACGAAAGATAACCGTCGCGAAGCGACACCTTAGGAACCGTTCACTATTCACGATTATCTTTTCACGCTATCAGAATTGTTATGGACAACATCATCAGATCCATCGACCCCGGCAGCCCTCTGCGGCACCATGCCCGGGTCGGCGACAATTTGATCTCCATCAACGGCAAGCGCGTCGTGGACGTGCTGGACTACAAGTTCTACGCCTATGACCGGGTGCTGGACGTGCTGCTTCGCCGTCCGGACGGGACGGAGTACCATGTGAACGTGCACAAGGCAGAGGGCGGCGACCTGGGGGTGGACTTCGAGAGCTATCTGATGGACTCGCCCCGCTCCTGCGCGAACAACTGCGTCTTCTGCTTCATCGACCAGCTCCCCAAGGGCATGCGCCCGACGATGTATTTCAAGGACGACGACGCGCGCTTGAGCTTTCTGCTGGGCAACTACATCACCCTCACGAACCTCTCCAAGCGCGAGATCCAGCGCATCATCGACCTGCACGTAAGCCCCGTGAACGTCTCGGTGCACACGACAAACCCCGAGCTGCGCTGCAAAATGCTCAAAAACCCCCGCGCCGGGGAGACGATCGAAACCATGCGCCGCTTCGCTGAGCACGGCATCGTCATGAACTGCCAGATCGTCTGCTGCCCGGGCTGGAACGACGGGGAGGAGCTGACGCGCACGATGGAGGATCTCGCGGCGATGTACCCAGGGGTGCACAGCGTCTCCATCGTCCCGGTGGGGCTGACGAAGTACCGCGAGGGGCTGGCCGCGCTCACGCCCTTCACGCCCGAGCACGCCGCCGAAACCATCGACCAGATCACCGCCTTCGGCGACCGCTGCCTTGAAAAACTCGGCAGCCGCATCTTCTGGTGCGGGGACGAGCTGTACCTCAAGGCGGGGCGGGCGCTTCCGCCGGATGAATTTTACGAGGAATACACCCAGCTTGAAAACGGCGTGGGGATGCTGCGGCTTTTGGAGACGGAATTTCGTTCCGCCCTCAGGCTCTCCGACGCGCCGGACGGCGTGCCCTTCTCCATCGCCTGCGGCACCTCGGTGGGGCAATTCTTTGCGCGGCTCATGGAGCTTGCAAAGGAGGAATGGCCGGAGCTGAACGGGCGGGTCTATCCCATCGTGAACGACTTTTTCGGTCACAGCATCAACGTCTCCGGGCTGATTACCGGCGGCGATCTGATAAACCAGCTCAAGGGGAAAGACCTGGGCAAGCGGCTTTTCATCTCCCAGAACATGCTCAGGCGTCAGGAGCTGGACTTTCTGGACGACGTGACGCTCGCCCAGGCGCAGCAAGCCCTCGGCCTTCCCATCTATCCCATCGCGTCGGACGGCTTTGCGCTCTGGGACGCGATCTCCGGCGGGCAGTTGCCGGAGGTGAAGCTCCCCGAACGCGCCGAAGAGACGGAATATTACCGGTACAATCAGAATTGAGGATATGGCACAGGACCTTACGCTGCCGGTCGGGGACGGCTATCTGAACGTCCGCGTCGGCGCGATCATACAGAAAAACGGAAAGCTGCTCATGGTAGCGAGCAGCTGCGGCGACTATTACTACTCCGTGGGCGGGCGCATCCAGTTCGGCGAGAGCGCTGAGGAGGCGATACGCCGCGAGGTGCTGGAGGAGACGGGTTGGGCGCTGGAGATCGAGCGCCTGGGCTTCATCCACGAGGACTTCTTCCTCTGCGACGCCCCCTCCAAATGGTTAAAGCCCATGTATGAGATCGCCTTCTACTTCTATATGAAGACGCCCCCGGACTTCGAGCCGCTGTGTGAAAAGCTGGACGGCGAAGGGCTGGAATGGGTCTCGCCGGACACGGAGAAGGCGATTTACCCAACGTTTTTCCGCACAGAGCTGCACAAGCCCTGTGCCGGCGTCCGCCATATCGTAACAGACGAGAGAGGTTCCGGCCACTGACCACTGGCCACAGACCACTATCTCCTAAGAAGGAGGAATCCCAATGTCAAGACCTTTGGTCGCCATCGTCGGGCGACCCAACGTGGGCAAGTCCATGCTCTTTAACCGCCTCGTGGGGCAGCGCCTCTCCATCGTGGAGGACACCCCGGGCGTCACGCGCGACCGGCTCTACGCCGAGTGCGAGTGGTGCGGGCGGAAATTCGATATGGTGGACACCGGCGGCATCGAGCCGAGCACCGACAGCGAGATCCTGCTCTTCATGCGCGAGCAGGCGCAGATCGCCATCGACGCGGCGACGGTGATCGTGCTGGTGACCGATCTGCGCACCGGCGTGACCGCGGCGGACAAGGACGTTGCGAACATGCTGCTGCGCGCAAAGAAGCCCGTGGTGCTCGCGGTCAACAAGGCCGACTCCACCGGCGTGACCGATCCCGGCGTGTACGAGTTTTACTCTCTCGGCCTCGGCGACCCGATCCCGGTCTCCGCCGTGCACGGGCACGGCACCGGCGACCTGCTGGACGAGTGCCTCAAGTACTTCCCGGAGACGGACGAGGAAGAGGAGGAGGAAGACCTCATCAAGGTCGCCATCATCGGCAAGCCCAACGTGGGCAAATCCTCCCTCACGAACCACATCCTGGGGCAGAAGCGCGTCATCGTCTCCGACATGGCGGGCACGACCCGCGACGCGGTGGACACAAATTTTGAAAACCGCTTCGGCAAGTACCTCTTCATCGACACCGCCGGCATCCGCCGCAAATCGAAGGTGGACGAGCGGGTGGAGAAGTTCTCCGTCATGCGCGCGCAGCTCGCCATCGAGCGGGCGGACGTCTGCCTCATCATGATCGACGCGCGCGACGGCGTCACCGATCAGGACACCAAGATCGCGGGGCTTGCCCATGAGGCGGGCAAGGCCAGCATCATCATCGTCAACAAGTGGGATCTCGTGGAGAAAGAGACCGGCACCATGGAGAAGATGCGCAAGGACATCATGCGCGACCTGAGCTTCATGAGCTACGCCCCCATTCTCTTCATCTCCGCCCTCACCGGCCAGCGCACCGACCGCATTTTTGAGCTCATCAACTTCGTAAACGACCAGTCCAATATGCGCATCACCACCGGCATGCTCAATAACGTCCTCGCCGACGCGCAGGCGAGGGTGCAGCCGCCCACCGACAAGGGGCGCCGCCTCAAGATCTACTACATGACCCAGACCGGCATCAAGCCGCCCAACTTCGTCATCTTCTGCAACAGCCGGGAGCTGTTTCATTTCTCCTATCAGCGCTACATCGAAAACCAGATCCGCGCGGTCTTCGGCCTGGAGGGTACGCCCGTGCGCATCGTGATCCGCCAGAAGGGGGAGAAGGAATGATCGTCTATTGGCTTTTGCTGCTGCCCGTCGCCTTCGTCGGCTATCTGAGCGGCAGCATCAGCAGCATGCGCGTGGCCTCCCGCTACGTCTTCCACAAGAATCTGCGCCGCCTCGGAACGGGGAACCTCTTTCTCTCCAACTTCCGCCGCCTCTACGGCTGGTGGGGCGCGGTGAGGCTGCTGCTGGTGGAGGTCCTCAAGGATCTGCTGCCCATCCTCCTCGGCGCGCTGCTGCTTGCGATCAAGGGGCACGCGGGCGTGGGCGCGGCCTTCGGCGCCTTCTGCATGCTGATGGGCAGGCTCTGGCCGCTCTTCAACGGCCTGAAAAGCAGCTCCTTTGGCGCGGTGGCGCTGGTGGTGGCGCTTGCGGGCATCGAGCCGTCCTGCGGCGCGTCGGCGGCGGTCGTCATGCTGGGCGTGCTCTGGTTTACGCGTTATCTCTCCCTCGGCGTCGCCGCCGGAGCGGGCATCGCGCTCGTGACGGCGCTGCTGACCGTGGACGACCGGCTCGCGATGCTGCTCGCGGTCTTCTGCGCGGCGCTGGTGCTGATCCACTGCGTCCCCGCGCTGCGGCGTCTCGCGGATGGCAAGGAGGAGCGCCTGAGCTTCGAGCAGGACATCAGCTACAAATTCGACGAAAAGTTTTGAGCCGTGCTCAAAACAGCGATGCGAAATTCGCTTTCCTGTCTGAAAACTGGGCTGTGAAAAAACAGAGTGTTTCACAGCCTTCGTTTCCGACAGTTTCCATTTGACTTTTTTGCGCGCTTGTACTACATTTGCTTTTGTAAGGGTGTGAAACAATGCATTTTGCGGAGCTTTTACTGATCGGCGTGGGGCTGAGCATGGACGCCTTCGCCGTCTCGATCTGCAAGGGGCTGAGCGTGCCGCGTCTGAAGATCCGTCACGCGCTGCTCACAGGGCTCTACTTCGGCGGCTTCCAGTTTCTTATGCCGGTGCTCGGCTGGCTGCTCGGCTACCGCTTCGAGGAGATGATCCGCAGCGTGGATCACTGGATCGCCTTTTTGCTGCTGGCCGTCATCGGCGTGAACATGATCAAGGAGTCCTTCGGCGAAGCGGAAAAGCTGAGCGATGATTTCGGCCTTCGCACGATGCTGCTGCTCGCCGTCGCGACGAGCATCGACGCGCTGGCTGTCGGCGTGACCTTCGCCTTCCTCGAGGTCAGCATCCTGCCCGCCGCCGCGCTCATCGGTGTGACGACCTTCACGCTCTCGGCGCTCGGCGTCTGGATCGGGCACGTCTTCGGCGCGCGCTTCAAGGCGAAGGCCGAGCGCCTCGGCGGCGTGATCTTAATTCTGATCGGGACGAAGATCCTGCTGGAGCACCTGGGAATCATCCACTTCTGAGGCGTACATATGGTCAAGACAAGGGCAAAAATCTTTCTCGGCGTGATCGTGGCGCTGGGGCTGATGCTGGGCGTGCTGATCCAGGTCACCCTGCTCGCGCGCGACGAGCGGGAGGGCAGGCTGCGCGGCGAGGCGCTGGCGGGCGCGATGAACGACGCTGCGCTGGCGGCGTTCGAGCTCCGCACGGCGCGGGAGGCTGAACTGCGGCAGAGCTGGGATACACAGCAGGCGGCGCTTTTATCCGCCCCCGCTTCCCGCGCGGAGCGGATCGCG
>CAJOFI010000034.1 GCA_905233595.1 uncultured Oscillospiraceae bacterium
TCGGCGCCGTCCAGCAGAAGCGCCAGCTCCTCCGCGATCTCCCCGGAGACCGCCGCCGCGCGCTGATCGTCCACCACGTTATAATAGACCAGATACAGCGCCGCGAGGGCGAGCAGCAGGGACAGCAGGATATAGGGAAAGGCTTTTCTCGCGTTCATGGTTCAGCGCTTTGCTCTGCCGCGCCGCAGGCCGACGAGGAGCGCCGCGAGGGCGGCAAGGCACAGCAGCGGCACCGGCCACCAGAGCTGGCCGGTCTGCCAGATCTGCTCCGGCTTCTGATCGGGCTTCTGGCTGGGCTTGGGCGAGGCGGTGGGCGACGGCGACGGGCTGGGCGTGAGCTTGATGCGGTTGGTGATGATGAAGGTATCGTCCACCCGGTCGTAGCTCGTCGTATATCTCTCCACCGCGTTTTGCTTCACAGTCCAGACGCGCGTCGGCTCCTGGTCGATCCAGCCCTCGAGATAAACCGGCTCCGCCGTCTGCCGGGAGGAGAGCGCCGTCAGCTGATAGCGCGGCGCGGGAGCCGCAAGCTCGGTCTCGCGGTGCAGCCCGGTAAAGGTGTGCCGCCAGTTCTGCTTTGCGCCGACCGTCGCGGAATCCACGATCGCGCTGTCGCACAGCAGATCCACGTTCACCGTGGCCGGGCGGTACTGCTCATAGCCCTCGTCGATCCAGACGACGATCACGCTGCAGAAGACGCCCTCGAAGACGCTGCGGTCGATCTTGGGCTGGGCGTTGAGCTTCGTGTAGGACGCGCCGCTCTCTTTGTCGTAATACGGAAGCTCCAGCAGCAGCGCGCGGCCGGAGTAGACGTAGCCGTCCTGGACATGGGGCGCGGCGACGATCAGATACAGCCCGTCGCGCAGCGTCGCCCCGGCGACCGGGAAGCGCGCGGAACCGTCCGCCCCGGCGCGGGTCGTCTGCGCGGGCGCGGGCGTTCCGGCCTCCACGAAGGCGGCGAGCTCCTCGGCAAGCTCCGGCCAGCGGCTGCGCTCGTCGAGCGAAAGCGCCGTGCGGAAGGAGGCAAAGCTCCGGTTGAGCACGGGCTTTCCCTCGCTGTTGAGCTGCCCGACCTCATAGAGCCGCAGCGTCGCGCCCGCGAGAGGCAGCGTGTCGTGGTAGCAGTATTGTATGCGGATCTCCCGCTCGGCGGCGGTATCGGTGGCGAGAGCCGCCGGGCCTGCGCTCAGCGCGAGCAGGCACAGCAGCAGCGCCGTCAATCGTTTCAGCATTTCGGATCGCTCCCTTCGGTAGTCTAAAACACGGGAAGGAGATGTTGGTTGAACCAGGTATAGCCCAGGTCGTAAAAGGGGATCACGTCCAGCGCCATCAGGAGGCCGACGAGCATCCACAGCATCAGCGCCGCGCAGAGAAGCACGGCGAGAAGCTGGAAAAAGGTGAAGCCCTCCGGCGCCGCTTCCCTCGGCCGGACGGGGGCTTGCTCCTCCGGCGGGGCTTTGGGGCGCTTGCGCCTTTGCCGGGGCTTTTTCCGGCGGCGGCGCTTTTTTGCCCTGCGCGGCTCCTCCGGCTCCTCCTCCGGCGGCGCGGGCTGTTCGTCCGGCGGCTCATACACGAAGCTGATCGGCTCAGGCGGCTGCGCGACGTAGCTGCGCGAAACGCTCTCCACCGCGTCGGCCGCCCAGTTTTTCGTGAGGCGCTTGATGACCTCGTTGGTGAACATACAGAGATAGAGCTGGTAATCCTCGCAGTCGGGCGGGTACTTCTTATGCAGTTCGGAGAGGTTGTCCCTGACGTATTTGAGCACCGTGCCCGCCTGCTCCTTGCTGCCGAGCTGCTCATAGGCGAAGGTGTAGACCGTCAGGTCATAGAGTTCGGTTTTGGGGGCGCTGGACGTTTCCTGCATGTTGCTCCTCAAAGATCATTCGCCGCGATGGCGGATATTTCGGATGATAACGCTGGCAAAGAACAGGATCATCGCGCACAGCAGCGCGATGGCCTTGCCGTTGATTTTTTCGTTGGCGGGAATCTCCGCGACCATGCGCGGGGTTCCGATATAGAACAGGAAGCCGCTTTCTTCCTCGCTCTCCTCAGAAGAATTTTTCTGCTTGAGTGCGATCGCACGCGCTTCGGCTTGCTGGTAATTGTCGTATTCAGCGGCGTCGAAATCCTCCACGCGCTCGCCGGTGACGAGCAGGCGGTGGGTATTGATGCCGTAGGGGTGGCAGGTCAGCAGCGTGACCAGGCATTTATCCGGGTACAGGGCAAATACGCTGCTGTCGTAGGATTCGGGTTCGATCACGACCACGGAGATGACCCGGTAGGCCATGAGCGTGCCGAGGATGGAGACATAGAAGTAGTCCCCCTCGCTCAGCTCGTCAAGATGCGTGAGCAGGGTGGAGCTGGGCAGCCCTCTGTGCCCGGTGAGGACGGCGTGGGTGTTGTTGTCCCCGGCGGGAAGGCTGGTGCCCTCGAGGTGGCCGATGCCCTTTTGCAGCACGGCCTCGCTTGTGCCGTGGTAGACGGGCAGGGAGACGTTGATTTTCGGGATGGTGAGCGTGGCCATGACCTCGCCGAGATTGAGCGTCTCGACGTAGTAGACGGAGCTGCTGCTCTCGCCGCGCTGCAGGGCGTTGTTGTAGGCGCGCGCCTCCTCGAGAAGCTCATTGCGCCGCTCCTCGCTCATGGCGCTGACGGCCTGGTCGTATTCGTCGATGACGCGGGCATGCTCCCGTCCGCTGAGATAATCGCTGACGCGCGGGTAAAACAGCACGAGGGAGCCGAGCAGGATGATAAGGATGTAGGGCAGATACTTTTTCATGGCGTTCCCCCGAAACGGGCGAGACCCGTTCCGGGGGTTCCTTTCTGGGGGTTCGAGCGGGGGGAGGGCGGTTTTATCTCAGCCCTCCGTCCCCGCGGTTCGGGTGAGCAGGCGCTCAGCCCTCTCTGCGCTTCTTGCTGATCATGTAACCGCCGCCGAGGATCATCGCAAGACCCACGACCGTGAAGATCAGCGTACCGACACCGCCGGTGGAGGGGAGGTTGATGTTGCCGTTCTCATCGATGACGGAGGAGGATTCGTTCTCAACCTCGACGCTGCCAACGAAGGCGTTTGCGGTATCGTCCCATTCAACATCTACAGATACAACGTCGTCGAGCAGCTTATAGCCAGTGGGCGCCTTAGTCTCAACCAGATAGAAGGTGCGGTTGACGCCTGCAACGGTTGCATCGCCGGAGATAACGAGATCATCAATCTCCAGCACGCCATACTCGTTAGTTGCTGTATCGACAACATAGGGATTGGTGTTTGCTTGGGCGTCATCACTGGTTGCATAGACGGAGAACTTCGCGCCACTAAGCGTTTGAGTCTTTCCCTTGTCATACTTTGTGATCGTCACTTTGCCCTTGTTGAGAACAGGATCGGTGGGATCAGTAGGATCGGGAGTCGTTTCCTTACTTCCAGACCCGCCGTAGCCGTTGTCATAGGTAATCGTCGCGGTGTTCTGAACCTCCGTGTCGAGGCTTCCGATGGTAGTTTTGAAGCTGAGCTTGATTTTGCTGAGTCCGACAAGGTTAGTAGGATTTAGAAACGTCACGGTAAGAGTGTTAGAAGTTTCATCAGTGGCGTGGGATTCCCTATAGTAGCTGGTATCCAGATCACTGTAAGCACCAGTGGCCTCCTTGCCCTGAACGTTGAGAGAGCCGGTAATGTATCCAAGCTGAGCAGTCGTCAGCGTATCGGTCACGACATACTGCGTGTAGTGAGCAATATCGCCCGGAACGTCCACTTCGATTTCAAAGGTGACTTCATCGCCGACCTTGCGCGTGTTGCTCAGATCGACCTTCTTGTCAATGTCAGGAGTCTTGTAGTTTTGGAGAGAGACTTCGGGAACCGCATTGCTGGACTTCGTGTATACGGGGATTGTGCCGGAATCATCCACCATCACAGTGCCGGAAGCGGTAATTTCGAATTCAACAGGGGTATTATTGAGACCGTAACCCGCAGGGGCAGCCGTTTCAACGAAGCGGTAATGCCCGGAGGGGAGCTGACCAACGGTAAATTTACCGGCAGCATCCGTTGTATAGCTGCCAGTTCCAAAATCCTCCCAGTTGTACGGGTCTAAGTCAGTGCCGGAGCCGGAAGTACTCTTCTGGAGCTTAAAGGTTGCGCCCTGAAGCGCTGAGGAATCAGTGCCCTCGCCGGTCTTGGTCATGATAACAGCGCCGGAAACCAGCTCATTTTTGGGATAGAGAATAACGTCTTTGAGCCAGCCCGTGCCATTGACGTTCGTCATAGGCAGGTCAACATAGCAATCGACGGGAGTTGAGGTCGAACCGGGAACCGCCGTCTCAACCACGTGATACTTACCGGCCGTCAGAATGTTGGTAAATTCAACTCTACCGTTGCTGTCGGTATCGCCGTGTTCAGAATACGCATCCGTCCCAGTAACAGGATTGTTGTTATCTGCGTCAACCAGTGTGACGGTGAAGGTCACGCCTTCCAGCGCAACAGCATCCGTCGGAGCGGTTGCGCTCTCGCCGTTACCAGGGACAAGGGCGGGTTCATGCCCATCAATATCGTCAAGGCGATACTTGTAGATGGTCAGGCTATACGGGCCTTCGGGCATGAGGGAATCGTTGTCTGCGAACGCGGTGATGCCGAGAGAGAGCATCAGCGCGAGGCAGAGCAGGATGCTGAGTGTTTTTTTCATTTGTTTTCTCCTTTGCTTTTCGTTTTTGGGGATTTGCGCTTTTGTGGGAATTGCGTGGGGTCGGAATCGCTGCTTTCAAGCCTTCGTTCGATCACCACCCTTTCCGGGTCTCCTTCGTCCGCTTTTCAGGAGGAAGATCATTCCAAAGGAAAGCAGAACAATTCCGCAGGTGAAGCTATATACCAGAGGCGTTCCCAGCCCGCCCACGTGGGGCAGGGGAAGGTTTGCCTCGTTGGTAATGAGGTATGTGCCGCCGTCCGTCGAAACGGGGGTTCCGGTGCCGTCCGTCACGGCGACCCTCAGCGGGGTCTCGCCGTCGTAGGCGGTGTTCCGGTCGGTTACCGTCACCGTCCAGGCGAAGGTGGAGAGCTTGTAGCCCTCCGGCGCTTTGGTCTCGGTCAGCCGGTATTCTCCGACGGGGATATTCCGGAACGTAAAGCCGCCGGAGGGATCGGAGCCGCTTGTGAGCACCGCGCCCAAGCCGTCCGTTCGCGCCAGCGTAAAGGTGGCGTTGGCAAGCCCCGTGCCGCTGCCGTTGACCTTGCGGAAGGAAATGTCCGTCGTACGCAGCTCGTTTTCGACCTGGAAGGCATAGGGCTTTGTGACAGCTTTCAGCTTATAGCCCCCTTCATACCCGTTATTCAACTCCACGACCCGGTAGTTTGTGATCTCATCGTCGGTGATGCCGAGATCGGTCTTATTAAACGCCGCCGCCCAACTTTTGCTGCTGTTCAGCTCGACCGGGCTTCCCAAATTCTCCCACGTCGTTCCGCCGTCCGCCGTTTTCTGAAGCTGCACCCAGACGGATGCAGGGCGCAGACTGTAGGCGTTGCCGTCGTCATCCCACACCTTTTGCACCTTGAATTGGTTGTTGCTCCACATGGCGTAGAGGGTGGTGTCCTTGGTGATGTCGAAGGTGCTTTCGGGCAGATACGTCTCGCCGCTGCCGTCCGGCATCGTGTTCCAACCGGCAAAGGCGTAGGTGGAATCGCTGTGTTCCATACTGCTTGTGGCGTGCAGGACTGTGACCGTCGCGCCGGAGGGATAGGAGGTCGGATCGGTCGGGGCTGTTCCCAGACCGCCGGCCGCCGCGTTCACGTTATAGGTGACGGTGTAGGTCAGCGGGACGGTGCGGATGCGCAGCTCGCCGTAGTTTGTGGCGCTCGGGTTGCCGGAACCGACAGCCGCGCCGCTCTTCGTGATGCCGCTCAGCGCGAGCGTCAGCACCAGGCCGTCCGCCGTGGAGCGGGCGCACATGCCCTTGACGCCGAAGCAGTTGGTGGCCGCCAGACCGGCGATCTTCGTGAACACGCTGTTGCTGACGGTGACGGTGCCCTTTTCGTTTTGCAGTCGCATCATAGGTTCTGTCCCTCCTTACAAACACGGGGGTTCGTTCAAAGCAAGGCTATTGTAGCCCATTTCCCCCAAAAGTACAAGAGGAATTTAACTTGCCCGGCGCGCCAGGGTCCCGGGCCGGAATCCGGCGGGCCGCCGGGCCGAAGGCAGGCAAACCTTTGAAATAAGGTCTTCCCGGCCCGGCAGAGCATCAACGACGCAGCAGCGGTCTGACGTGCTAGCTCTCTCCCGCGCCGATGGCCGCCCGGTAGGCGTGGGCCAGCAGGTCCCAGAACGCCTTGTCGATCTGCCCGGTCACCGGCAGGTCCCCCCGGGCCTGGAGATACCCCACCGCCTCGGCAGTGGCTTTGTCCATGACCCCGGTCACGGCGACCCGGGGCATATCGCTCCAGCAGTTGCTTAAAGCATACAGCATGGCCTGGATCACCGGCAGGTTCCGATTCCGGCAGCCGGGGGCATAGCAGGCCCCGGGCTCCATTTCCATCAGCAGCGGCGCCGGAGGAGCCAGCTGATGCTCCGCCTCCCGGGAGCAGGCCGACAGCTCCCGCCAGGTCTGCTCATCCACAGCCCCGGTGGGCATCAGGCCATGGGCACGCTGAAAAGCCTCCACCGAGGCTTTTGTGCCATCTGAAAAACTTATTATCTCACCGATATTATTATTTGGTTTTTTCAC
>CAJOFI010000035.1:0-3581 GCA_905233595.1 uncultured Oscillospiraceae bacterium
CGTCCAGCACCCAGCAGAGCGAGTCGTCGCAGCGGGTCTGGATCTCCCGGTCGTGCAGCAGAAAGCCGTCGGCAATGCCGCGAAGCCTCTCGCGCGCCTCGCCGTTCGTGCGCACGATCGGCGTGTCGGAGAGGTTCGCGCTCGTCATCACGAGCGCCTCGACGTCATCCCCGAAGAGGAGGACGTGCAGCGGCGTGTAGGGCAGCATCACGCCCACAAAGCCGTTCTCGCTCAGGTGGCAAAGCCCCGGCGCCTTCTTTTTCAGCAGCACGATCGGCCTCTGCCAGCTCTCGAGGACGCGCGCCTCGTCCGCGCTCACCTCGCAGAGCTTTTGCGCGCAGGCAAGATCGCGGCACATGATCGCAAAGGGCTTCTCGTCCCGCTGCTTGCGCCGCCGCAGACGCTGCGCCGCAGCCGGATCGTCGATGTTACAGGCGAGGTGCATCCCGCCCAGCCCCTTCACCGCCACGATGCCCCCGGCCTTGAGCAGGGCGCGGGCTTCCTCCAGCGCCGCGTCGCTGCCCTCCGTGCGCTGTCCCTGCGCGTCCTCGAACCAGAGCCGGGGGCCGCAGACTGGGCAGCAGTCGGGCTGCGCGTGGTAGCGGCGGTTTTCAATGTCGTGGTACTCGCGCGCGCAGTCGGGGCACATGGGGAAGCGCCCCATCGAGGTCGTCGGCCGGTCGTAGGGCACGTCCCGGATGATCGTGAAGCGCGGGCCGCAGTTGGTGCAGTTGATGAAGGGGTAGCGGTAGCGCCGGTCACGGGGGTCGGAAAGCTCCCGCCGGCAGTCGTCGCACAGGCAGACGTCCGGGGAGATGAGGGTGTTGCGCTCGCGCTCCACGAGGCTCGGCAGGATGCGAAAGCCCTCGAAGCCCTCGAGAGGGAGCCCCCAATGCGGCTCCACGCGCTCGATGAGCGCGAGCTTCGGCGCCCGTTCGGGCAGCGCGCGCAGAAAAGCCTCCAGCGCCGCGCGCTCGCCCTCCAGCTCCAGCACCACGCCGGAGGAGCTGTTGCGCACCGTGCCGCTCAGCCCGTACTCCCGCACGAGCCGGTGCAGAAAGGGGCGAAAGCCCACTCCCTGCACGATGCCGTGAATGTCCGTTTTCAGATGCTCCAAGCCCGCCTCCGTATGCGTCGTATTTCGCCGAAATATTATAATAAGTATTTGAAAAGATTGCAAGAGCCATACCGAGATTTTTGGGGGAATTCCCGCAGGCGCGGCTTGAAAAATATGGGCATCGCCTTCACGGAACCGAACGGGAGGCTCTGCGTGCTGAAAAAGGACCGGGGATGTGAAAAAAGGCCGTTTTTCACATCCCCGGTATTGAGCCGTGAGTGTTGAGCTTTGAGAGCATTCCGGAACGATTTGAGGTCGAATAAAGACAGCCGAGCTTGATAGGGGCGGAAGCTTTGCGGATAGGAACTGTGCAGAAATAAGGAACTGCCACGGAATAAGATGCGCAAAGATGGCTTAGGATTTTTCGCCTGTAGCAAGGCGTCAAAGCGCAGGAATACTTTGTGTATTGCAAGCAAGTTATTTCGGACCTGTTCCATAGATCAATTTTTTGACCAGAGAAGAGCTGGTCTGAAGGCGCGGCTTCGGTCTACAGCTGCGCCTTGATCTTCGCGGCCATCTCGGCGTATTCGCTTTCGCTGAGCGCGGTCCGGCCGGGGTTCATGGCGAAGACGCCGCCCCACTCATAGCCGTCGCGGTACTTCGGCACGAGATGGACGTGCAGGTGGCAGCCGGTGTCGCCGTAGGCGCCGTAGTTGAGCTTCTCGGGATGGAAGGCGGCGTGGATCGCCCTTGCGGCGCGCGCCACGTCCTCCATGAAGGCCGCGCGCTCCTCCGCGCTGATATCGACGATCTCGCTGACGTGGTCCTTATAGGCCACGATGCAGCGCCCGGGATGGCTCTGCTCGCGGAAGAGGATCAGCTTGCTCACGCTCAGCTCGCAGATGGGAATGCCGAAGGCGTCGAGCAGCTCGCCGCCCATGCAGTAGCCGCATTTGCAGCGCGGGGCTTCTTGTTCGGTCATGGGTCGTCCCTCGTTTCTGTATCGTATTATGCCGCATGAAAGAAGACGCAGGGACAGGCAAAGCCCGTCCCTGCGTCCGAAAAAGCAATTACTTGATGGAGAAGAAGGCAGCGGCGCCGGGGTACTGGGCGACGTCGAAGAGCTCCTCCTCGATGCGCATGAGCTGGTTGTACTTGGCGACGCGGTCGGTGCGGGAAGGAGCACCGGTCTTGATCTGGCCGGCGTTGACGGCGACGGCGATGTCGGCAAGGGTGGTGTCCTCGGTCTCACCGGAGCGGTGGGAGACGATGGCGGTGTAGCCGGCGCGGTTCGCGGTCTGGATGGCGTCGAGGGTCTCGGTCAGGGAGCCGATCTGGTTGACCTTGATCAGGACGGCGTTGGCAGCGCCCTTCTCAATGCCGTACTTGACGCGGGCGGCGTTGGTGACGAACAGGTCGTCGCCGACGAGCTGCACGCGGTTGCCGAGGCGCTGGGTGAGCTTGACCCAACCGTCCCAGTCGTCCTCGCCCAGGCCGTCCTCGATGGAGATGATGGGGTACTTGTTGCAGAAGTCTTCCCACATGTCGATCATCTCATCGCTGGACATGACGGTGCCGCGCTTGGGCAGGTGGTACTTGCCGTCTTCCTTATCGAACCAGTCGGAGACAGCGGCGTCCATGGCGATCTTGAAGTCCTCGCCGGGCTTGTAACCGGCCTCGGCAATGGCCTTGACGATGACCTTGAGCGCGTCCTCGTCGGTGGCAAGGTCGGGAGCGTAGCCGCCCTCGTCGCCAACACCGGCGGCGGGCGTGCCGTTCTCCTTCAGGGTCTTCTTGAGCTGATGGAAGACCTCAGCGCACATACGAAGGGCTTCCTTGAAGCTCTTGGCGCCGATGGGCATGATCATGAACTCCTGGATGTCCACGCTGTTGGAGGCGTGGGCGCCGCCGTTGAGGATGTTCATCATGGGCACGGGCAGGGTCTTGGCGTTCACGCCGCCAATGTACTGGTACAGGCTCAGACCGGTCGCGGCAGCGGCGGCCTTGGCGCAGGCCAGGGAGACGCCCAGGATGGCGTTGGCGCCCAGGCGGGTCTTGTTGGGGGTACCGTCAAGCTCGATGAGGAGCTTGTCGATGGAGGTCTGATCCAGAACGTTCAGGCCGACAACAGCCTCGGCGATCTCGCCGTTGACGTTCTCAACAGCCTTCTGCACGCCCTTGCCGCCGTAACGGCTCTTGTCGCCGTCACGCAGCTCGCAGGCCTCGTGAATACCGGTGGAAGCGCCGGAGGGAACAGCCGCGCGGCCGACGGTGCCGTCGTCCAGGGTGACTTCAACTTCAACGGTGGGGTTGCCGCGGGAGTCCAGAATCTCTCTGGCCATCACGTCAACGATTTCAAAATACTGCTTCATATAGGTGTATTCCTCCTGATAAAATATAGGTCTTAGGAACTGTGCAGAAATAGATTGTGCAAAGATGGCGTAGGATTTTTCGCCTGTAGCGAGGCGGAAAATCGCAGGAATACTTTGTGTATTTCAAGATTTGACAACGAAGCTACAGGTGA
>CAJOFI010000035.1:3597-5762 GCA_905233595.1 uncultured Oscillospiraceae bacterium
CTTCGGCGCCTGTCGGCAGATTTCCGCCGGGCTCTGCGTTGCAAAAGTTTGAAATACACAAAGTATTCCTGCACTTTTGCGCCTTGATCCGACGAAAATCTGCGCGACATTCGCTCTCGCCGGATTTAATCAGCGCTTCCTTAGGGCTACCTGAGATATTATAACCCAGGCTTTGCCAAAAAGAAAGCCCAAGTTGCGCGATTTTCACAAAAAAATAAAAATTTTGTGCAAGTTGTCAAGTCGGGTTGACAAGCGAAGAGTGAAGAGATACGGTGTCCCCTTCGGGGACGAATTATCATTGTCGCGAAGCGATTCATCCTTCATTATTCACTGACGGCAGCCCGCTGTCCCAGCCGTAGCCGAGCAGCCAGTAGCGCACCGGCTCCTCGATCTCCTCGCCCTCCTCGGGGATCCCGGCGGGCTTCATGTGCCGGAGCTTGACGCGCGTCTCGTAGGCGCGAAGCTCCCCGACGGTGAAGGGAAGCCCCAGCTCCTCCGCGATGGGCAGCAGCACGTATTCCGCCACCGCCTCGCGGATCTCCAGGCTCCCGGGGTATCCGGCCTCCGACTCGGCGACCCGCGCGCGAAGCTGCGCGTCCTGCTCATACAGCGCGAAAAATTTTTCCACGTTCTCGATCATGGCAGTCTCTCCTTTGCAAAAGGCTGAGGGGCGTCGCTCTAAGGAACTGTGCAGAAATAAATTGTGCAAAGATGGCGTAGGATTTTTCGCCTGTAGCGAGGCGGAAAATCGCAGGAATACTTTGTGTATTTCAAGAAAAAAGGCAAGTCAGATTGCACGAGTTATTTCGGAACAGTTCCTAAACGCCTGCCCCCGCGGGGTTCAGCAATGCTCCTCCAGCTCCTGCAAGAACAGGGCGGCTTCGCCGTCGGAGGGCATCCGGAAGCCGACACGCGGGGAGACGGTGAAGGCCTCGACTGCGGGGCCGTCCATGAGGCAGCTCCTCTTGAACTGCTGGGAGAACAGGCGTTTGCACCAGCTCGTGAGCCAGCGCCTGAGCTCCTCGTCGGTAAACTCGCCCCGGTAGGCGAGCTTCGCAAGGCGCAGGGTCTTGGAGGGCGTGAAGCCGTCGATGAGGATGCAGTGGGTGAAGAAGTCCTGCAAGCTGTAGGAGCCGACGGCTTCCTCGCTCTTCTGCTCAATCTGGTCGTCGTGGATGGGCAGCAGCTCGGGCGTGACCGGGCAGTCCAGCACGTCGAAGAGCGCGGCCTTGAGCACGCGATCCTCCGTCGTCTCCGCGACGTGGCGCACGTTCGCGCGCACTTGCGTCTTCGTCAGGCCGAGGTTCACGTCGTACATGCTGGTGTGGTCGCCGTTGTAGGTGCACCAGCCGTCGATGTACTCGCTGAGATCCTCGGTGCCGACGTCGAGGCCGTTCACTTTGTTGGCGATGTCCATCAGCACCTGCGTGCGCTCGCGCGCCTGGGCGTTTTCAAAGGCGATGGAATAGTCGTCGTGGGCGTGGCCGATGTCGTCAAAGTGCCGGTAGACGCTCTTGCCGATGTCGATGACGCGCACCTCGCAGCCAAGCTGCTCGGCCACGACGATGGCGTTGGACTTCGTGCGGCTCGAGGTGCCGAAGCAGGGCAGCGTGCAGGCCACGACGTTCGCCGCGGGAAGCCCCATCTTCTCGATGGCCTTCGCGCAGACGATCACGCAGAGCGTGGAGTCCACCCCGCCGGAGATGCCCACGACGCAGTGGTCGAGATGGGCGTACTCCATGCGCTTGACAAGCCCCGCGACCTGCATGTCCAGCATGCGCTCGCAGTAGGCGGGCAGCTCCGCCGCGCTCCCGGGCAGGTGGGGGTGCATGAAGAATTTGCGCGTGAGCGCCGTCTCCACCGCCTCCGCGCCCCAGACGTATTCGGCGCAGTCGCTCTCAAGCTCGAAATCGCCGCAGCCGCGCCGCAGGTTCACGAGGTACTCCGCGTCGATCTCCGTGACGGCGAAGCTGTCCTCCCCCTCCTCGGCGGCGAGGAGCCTGCCGTTTTCCGCCGCGAGGCAGAGCCCGGAATAGACGTAGTCGGTGCTGCTCTCGCCCCGGCCGGGGGCGGCCAGCAGCACGGCGGCCTTCCAGTGCTTCGACTCATAGCGCGCCTGCAGCTCGGCGTCCTCGCGGGACGTGACGGTCTCCGGGAAGGCGGCC
>CAJOFI010000035.1:5783-12786 GCA_905233595.1 uncultured Oscillospiraceae bacterium
AGCTCCACCGCGACCTTGAGGTCGCTCAGCGCCTCACACACGAAGAGGCTCTCACAGCTCTCCACCGCGACCTCCGCGTCCCCGATCTGCACGGAGCGCGTCTCCCGCGCGGGGGCGGAGAAGGGACTGCCGTCCACCCTCGCGCGCGGGATGAGCGCGAGGATCTCGCCGTTATAGATCGCGGCGGCGGCGCTGTACACCCGCGCGCCCACGCCGAGGGGCAGCCCCACGAAGCAGAGCAGATCCAGCCCCTCGCTTGCCCTCGCGACACGCGCGAGGGCTTTTTTCGCGCCCTCGAGCACGACACGGTGGCGGTAGAGGTCGTAGCAGCTCACGCCGGTCAGCGTCAGCTCCGGGAAGGCCAGCAGCTTCACGCCGCCGGCGGCGGCCTTGCGCATGCATTCAATGACGCGCTCGGCGTTATATTCCGCGTCGGCCACCCGGATCACCGGAGCGGCTGCCGCGACTTTTACAAAACCGTTTTTCATATCTTTCCTTTAGTAGGGAACTGTTCCGAAATAACTTGTGCAATCTGACTTGCCTTTTTCACCTGTAGCTTCGTTGTCAAATCTTGAAATACACAAAGTATTCCTGCGATTTTTTGCACAATTTATTTCTGCACAGTTCCTAGTTTTTTATTTCATACTGTCGCGCAGCCAAAACTGCGCCCATTCATAGCGCCGCAGAAGCTCGCGGCTCTCCTCGTCGGGGCTGGTGGTGAAAACGCCGTTTTCTACAAACGCGCCGTGCGTACTCACAACGGGCAGGCGCGCCATGACCGTGTCCGTGAACTGCGAGAAGGCGGAGCCCTCCCAGCCAAGCGCATGAAACAGGACGTTCATCAGGTAGCCCGGGCTTACGGTGGGGGCGCTGCCGGTAAAGGAGCTTTGCAGCACCGCTTTGGCGCTCTCGTTTGCCCAGATCAGGTAGGGCGCGCCGTAGTAGCGGAAAAAGCCGTCCTGCGTTGCCATGTCGAAGGAAACGCCGCAGGCAGCATACACGGGAGCCTCAGAGAAGTAGGGGTTGTGATCGCCGTAGAGCAGCAGCACCGCCGGCTCCTCCCAAGCGCGGAGACTGTCGATCTCCTCTGCGAGAAGCTGCTGCGTCTCATAGAGGGCGGCAAGGTAGTTGTTCAGCACGCAGTCGCTCGTCGGCGCGACGCCCTCGAGGGAGAAGAGCCGAACATCGCTGTCGTAGCCGTCGTTTCGGTAGGGGCCGTGCCCCTGCAAGGTGACGTTGAAGGATAAGACCGGCGCGTCGCCCTCGCCCAGCTCCCGAAACTGCCGGAACACCTCCGGGATCAGCACATCGTCACAGTACCATTTGCCGTCGGTGAGGGCTTCGTAGTAATTATTGGTAAAATAGTAGTTGTCAAAGCCGAGAAAGCGGTTGACGTTGACGCGGTTGTAATAGCTTGCGGAATTGGGGTGGCTGCCGAGCGTGATATAGCCCTGAGAGGAGAGATAGCGGACGTAGCTCGGCGCATCCCTGTGATAGGTCTGCAGGCCGTAGCTGCCGGTGAGGAAGCAGCGCTCGGTGTCGATGGTGCCGCCCCCGACTACATTTGCGATCTGACGGCCGGAGAAGCTCTCCGCCGTGAGCGCGTCCCAAATCTCATAGGCGCGATCGTCGATCCCCGGGAAGCCGAGCGCGCGCAGATCCGTGAAGGATTCAAGCTGCATGACCAGCAGGTTTACCCGCCTTGCCTCCGGGATCGTCGCGTCCTGCCAGTCCGCCAGCAGCGCCGCGGCCTCCTCGACCCGGTAGCCCTCCGGGGGAATGTCCCGGCTGGTTTTGATGCTGAACAGGAAGGGGTAGACAAAGCCCCGGGTGATATAATGCTGCTCCTCCCAGATCAGATCACTGCTCTCGCCACCCGTATAATAATACAGTTTGTCGTCCTGATACACCCGGCGCCAGAGGGGCACCGCGCCCACCAGCAGGCAGAGCGTGAGGGCAAGCCCGGCGCGCCGGGAGAGACGCCCCCGGGCAAACAGCGCGAGCAGCGGCGTTGTGAGCAGCGGATAGAGGAGCGCCGCGGCGATGCGGCTGTTGACGAAGAGACCGTAGCTTCCCGCGACGCGCAGCCCCGCCGTGACCGCGCTCATATCGCGGAAGCTGAAGGGCTCGTAGCGGAAGCTAAGCTTGTAGAAATTGCCCGCGGAGGCGGTGAGAATCAGCAGCGCCGTGACCAGAAAGGAGAGCCACTGCCGCCCAAAAAGCAGCCACAAGAGCGTCTGCAACAGCAAAACGGGCAGAAAATTGAGCAGGAAGATCAGCGGCTGCGCAAAATAGCCCTGAAAAAGCTCCCAACCGAAGGGGCCGACAGCCAGCGCCAGGCTCAAAAGCGCAAGCCCCAGCGAGGAGAACTCCAGCGCCAGCCATTGCCAGAGGAGGAAGAGCCCGCGCCAAGCGCTGGCAGGCAAATCGGATGCCTGCCGGGCTGCGAAGAAATCGCGTAGGCGGGTCTTGACCATTGCCTCAGCCCTTCACGCGCTCGGCGATATAGCTCTTGACCTCGCCGATGGGGATGCGAACCTGCTGCATGCTGTCGCGCTCGCGCACGGTGACGCAGCCGTCGGTCTCGGAGTCGAAGTCGTAGGTGACGCAGAAGGGGGTGCCGATCTCGTCGGCGCGGCGGTAGCGCTTGCCGATGGAGCCGGTCTCGTCGTATTCGACCATGAACTCCTTCGCGAGCTCGTCGCGGATCGCCATCGCGCCCTCGCCGAGCTTCTTGGACAGCGGCAGCACCGCGGCCTTGATCGGCGCGATCGCGGGGCTCAGGTGCAGCACGACGCGCACGTCGTTCTTCGCCTCGTCCACCACTTCCTCGTCGTAGGCTTCGCACAGCAGCGCCAGCACGGTGCGGTCGAGGCCGTAGGTGGACTCAATGATATAGGGCACGAAGCGCTCGGCGGTGAAGGGGTCGATGTACTCAAGCTTCTGCCCGCTGTACTCCTGGTGACGGCTCAGGTCGAAGTCGGTGCGGTTGTGGGTGCCGTTGATCTCGCCCCAGCCGAAGGGGAAGAGGAACTCGATGTCGCAGGCGGCCTTCGCATAGTGCGCGAGCTTCTCGTGATCGTGGTAGCGCAGGTGCTCCTCGGGGATGCCGAGGGACATGAAGAACTCCTTGCCGAACTGCTTGAAGTAGTCGTAGAGCTCGGAATCGGTGCCGGGCTTGCAGAAGGTCTGGAACTCCATCTGCTCAAACTCGATGGTGCGGAAGGTGAAGTTGCCCGGGGTGATCTCGTTGCGGAAGGCCTTGCCGATCTGCCCGATGGAGAAGGGCAGCTTCGTGCGCATGGCGCGCAGGACGTTGGGGTAGTTGACGTATTCGCCCTGGGCGTTCTCCGGGCGCAGGTAGATGACGCTCTTGGCGTCGTTCGTGACGCCCCGGAAGGTCTGGAACATGAGGTTGAATTCGCGAATATCGGTAAAGTTGTGCTTGCCGCAGTTGGGGCAGGGGATATGGTGCGCCTTGATATAGTCGAACATCTGCTCCTTCGTCATGCCGTCGGCGTGGGCGTCGGGGTCGAAGTCGTCAATCAGGTTGTCGGCGCGAAAGCGCATCTTGCACTCCTTGCAGTCGAGCAGGGGGTCGGCAAAGCTCGCGACGTGACCGCTGGCCTCCCACACGCGGGGGTTCATGAGAATGTCCGCGTCCACCTCGAAGCTGTTGCGGCGCTCCTGGATGAATTTCTTGCGCCAGGCGTCCTTGACGTTGTTCTTCAGCCGCGTGCCGAGGGGGCCGTAGTCCCAGGTGTTGGCGAGACCGCCGTAGATTTCAGACCCCGCGAAGATGAAGCCGCGGTTCTTGCACAGGGCGATGATCTTGTCCATCGTTTTTTCGGTGTTGTTCATATTTCTGTTCCTTTCCCACGGCTGGCTGCCGCGGAGATAAATTTCGGGAAATGCCCCGATTCACAACTAAACAGTATACCATAGTGCGCCGAACTGTGCAAGGAATTTTTGGAGGCAGGAGATGGCGGACAGTGAATAGTGAATAGTGAATAGTTTAGGTGGCGCTGCGCGACGATTATAAATTGTCCCCGAAGGGGACACCATAACTTTTCACTCTTCACTTTTCACTATTCACTCAAAAAATTGCGCTGTTTTGCGAAAAACGGTGTATACTATACGCAAAGAAAAAACGAGGCAGAGCTATGAGAAGAGAGAGACAAAACAAAGGCCGGGTCGTGTGGCTGCTTGCGATCTACGCGCTGCTGCTTGCGGCGGGGCTGCTGAGCGCGCTCGACGGGCGCTACGTGCGCTTTTATCTGAACGGCAAGACGGAAATGGAGCTGCCGCTCGGCGCAAGCTACGTCGAGCCCGGCTGCCGGGCGGTGAGCGCGGGCAAGCTCTTCGGCGAGGGGCGGCGCGAGCTGCCCGTCACGGTGAGCGGAACGGTGGACGGCAACACGCTGGGGGACTACGTGATCGGCTACGAGGCGCGGCGCGGGGTGCACCGCTACCGCGTGGAGCGCAGCGTGCACGTCGTGGACCGGAGCGAGCCGACGATCCTTCTCGAGAGCCGCGAGGGCTACGCGCCGAGTTGGTTCGAGGGCTACGAGGAGGAGGGCTACCGCGCCTGGGACGAGCAGGACGGCGACCTGACCGCGCAGGTGCGGCGCAGCGTCTTTGACGACCAGGTCGTCTACGAGGTGACGGACTCGGCGGGGAACCTCTGCCGCGTCACGCGCAGGCTGCCTCTCGCGATGAACAGGCCGACGATCCGCCTTACCGGCGGGGAGCGGATCGAATACCCGCGCTCCCTGCGCTTTGTCGATCCCGGCTTCACCGCGACGGACGCGCTGGGAAACGACCTGAGCGCCCTCGTGCGCGTCACGGGGGAGGTGGAGCCGCGTCTGTGCGGAAGCTACGAGCGGGTGTACCGCATCGAAAACGGGCGGGGCGATTCGGTCAGCGTCACAAGGACGGTCGAGGTCGTGAACGCCGCGCTGCCCGAGGTGGCGGTGCCGGAGGAGAAGACCATCTACCTGACCTTTGACGACGGGCCGGGGCCCTACACCGGGCGGCTGCTGGACGTGCTGGCCGACTACGGCGTGCAGGCGAGCTTCTTCGTGACCTGCAGCGATCCGGACTACTTCGACCTCGTGGGCAGAGCCGCCCGGGAGGGGCACACGGTCTGCGTCCACTCGGCCTGCCACGACTACGGCAGCATCTACGCCGACGAGGAGGCTTTCTACCGGGATTTTGAGACCTGCGAGGACATGATCTTCGCCCAGACGGGCGCCTATACCCGGCTCTTCCGCTTCCCGGGCGGCAGCTCCAACACGGTCAGCCGCTTCAACAGGGGCATCATGTCCCGCCTCGCCGAGAGCATGAGCGGCATGGGCTATCGCTATGTGGACTGGAACGTGAGCAGCGGCGACGCGGGCAGCACCACGAGCCGCGAGGGCGTCTACCGGAACATCGTAAACGGCTGCGCGGGGAAGACGGTCTGCGTGGTGCTGCAGCACGACATCAAGCCCTTCAGCGTCGCCGCCGTGCGCGACGTGATCGCCTGGGGGCGCGAAAACGGCTACACCTTCAAGCCGCTCGATCTGACAAGCCCGCCCATGCAGCACCCCATTGCGAATTAGTGGCCAGTGTAAAGTGAATAATGAATAGTGAATAGTTCCTTAAGGTGCCGCTGCGCGACGAATTATAATCCGTCCCCGAAGGGGACACCATAACTCTTCACTGTTCACTTTTCACTCTTCACTATTCACTGCCCACTGGCCACTCATCGCGGTCTTGACAAAGCCTCCCCGCCATATTACAATCAGTATTGCGCCGCACCCTCCCTGAGAGGGGCGACAGCAGAAAGGAATTGAATATGGAATCCAAACGCATCTCGACCCGCAAGCTGACGGGGCTGGCGCTCTTTACCGCCATCGTCGTCGTGCTCCAGTTCCTCGGCGCCTTCATCCGCTTCGGCCCCTTCTCCATCTCGCTGGTGCTGATCCCCATCGTCGTCGGCGCCGCGCTCTACGGCCCGCTCTCGGGCGCGTGGCTCGGCTTCGTGTTCGGCATGGTGGTGCTCCTCTCCGGCGACGCCGCCGCCTTCCTCACGGTCAATCCCATCGGCACGGTGCTCACGGTGCTCGTCAAGGGCGCGCTCGCGGGGCTCTGCGCGGGGCTCGTGTACCGCGCGCTGGAGAAGCTCAACGAATGGGTCGCCGTGATCCTCGCCGCCGTGACCGCCCCGGTCGTCAACACCGGCGTTTTCCTGCTGGGCTGCCTGGTCTTCTTCCTGCCCACGGTTACCGAATGGGCAACCGGGCTTGGCTTTTCCAACGTGGGCAAGTACATGATCTTCGGCCTTGTCGGCGCAAACTTCCTCTTCGAGCTGCTGGTTAATATCGTCCTGAGCCCGGTCATCGTCCGGCTCGTCAAGATCGGCCGCAATACGCGGTCATGATAAGGAGCGTGTGTCCCGTGATCCTCGCCATCGACGTGGGCAATACCAACATCGTCCTCGGCTGCATCGAGGACGGCAAGATCCTCAACATCGTCCGCCTGCATACCGACGCCAAGCAGACCGGCGCGGAATACGCCATCAAGCTCAAGCAGGTCTTCGACCTCTATGGGGTGGAGGTCTCGCGCCTCACGGGGGCGATCTATTCCTCCGTGGTGCCGCCGGTGAACCGCCCGATGCTCTCCGCCGTCAAGGCGGTGACGGGGCTTGAGTGCATGGTGGTCGGCCCCGGCATCAAGACCGGGCTGAACCTGCGCATCGACGATCCCGGCACCCTCGCGGGCGACCTGCTGGTCGGCGGCGTCGCGGCGATGAGCTGCTACGGCGCGCCCGCCATCATCATGGATCTCGGCACCGCCACCACCATCACCGCGGTGGATCGGGACGGGGCGTTTCGCGGCGGCGCGATTCTGCCCGGCGTCAAGCTCGGCATGGCGGCGCTGGCCTCCGGCACGAGCCTGCTGCCCGACATCTCGATCACCCCGCCGAAGAAGGTCATCGGCACGAACACGGTGGACTGCA